>VERO01000111.1 GCA_018882625.1 Phycisphaerales bacterium
GACCTGGATCAGATCGAATTGCCGTCGCGCCCTGCCGGCGAGCCGGTCATCGCGACGCGCGCACTTGCAGTCGGACGCACGGTGTCGGTTCCGCTCGCCAAGGGACAGGCCCTGCGCACCACGGATCTCGTGGTTGCGGGTTCGGGCGCATCCATCGCAAGCCAGCTCGAGCCGGGCATGCGTGCCATCACCGTGAGCCTCCGGGATTCCGGTCCTGAGGTGGTGCTGTATCCGGGCGCACGTGTGGACATGCTCGCGACGCTTGAGCGACCGGCGCGCGTCGGTGACCAGCGCGAGTCGGTGACGCTCACGCTGCTTGAGGGCGTGAGGGTGCTTGCGGTCAACGATGAGGCGGTCGGTGCCAAGAGCCCCGCGGAGGCCGCCGGCGACCGTCGCGCCGCGAGTCGCAAGCTCACGGTCGCCCTCGCGGTCACGCCTGAGCAGGCTGCGCAGGTCGAGCTCGCGAGCGCGCGCGGCACCATCGGCATTGCGCTGCGGCCGGACCAGGAGCGGGTCACGAGCAGCGCATCCGGCGTGTCGGTGACTGCGCGAAGCATCCTCGGGCTTCCTGATGTCCCCGCAGCACCTGCTCCGCCGCCGTCCGAACCCGCGGCCGCTAAGACAGCTCCGGAGAAGTCCGAGACCGCAGCCGAGAAGGCCGCGCCACCCCGACCTGTCTGGAGGGTGAGCGTGACCCGCGGCGATGCGACGATGACCCACGAGATGCCAGAGGCCCCCACGACTGCGGGTGCGCCGCGGCAAGCCAATCCCACGCCATGAAACCACCCCAGAGAATCGCGACCCTCGCAGCCGCCGCGGCGCTGTCGACGATCGTTCCTTCGCCGGCCCTCGCGGTCCAGTCGGCTCCAGTCCAGCCCCCGGCGCAGGCCGCGGGCACTGCGGTCCGCGGTCCGCAGATCGACATCCCTGTCGGTGGATCGCTGGTGGTCAGCATGCCCCAGCGCATCGAGTCGGTGATCATCGTGCTGTCCGCCATGGCCGACGCCAAGCCAATCTCGCCGAGCGAGGTCGTGCTGGTGGCCCGCAAGCCGGGCACCACTGATGTGGTGTTCCGTCTCGAGTCGGGTGAGACGACCATCAGGAGCCTGCGTGTCACTGTGGACGACCGGGAGATCGAGGACCGCCTGCGCCGCCTGTTCGGGACGGACCTGGATGTGGGGGATGTCAACGGCACCATCACGCTTCGTGGCACCGTGCCCGATGTCGCCACAGGCGCGCAGGTCGCTGCGTTCATGGATTCCATCGCGTCCGACTGGGTCAACCTGACTCGGATTCCGGGCGTGCAGCAGGTGCAGCTGAGGGTTCGGATCGCAGAGGCGAGCCGAACCGCACTTCGCGAACTCGCGTTTGGCGGAGTCGTTGGCGGATCGTCGGCCTTCGGCGGATTCCAGGCGCCGGGCGGTGCCCCGTTCCAGCGCGTGTCGATCACCCCGACGCCCTTCGCGCCGGTCGACAATGCGAGATTCATGTTCGATCAGGCGGGAAGCGGCGTGTCCTCGGCGACCACGCTCTTTGGCGGCATCCCGGGATCCAACCTGGAGATCTTCATCAACGCCCTGTCGGAGAACAGGTACGTGCGGCTTCTGGCGGAGCCGAATCTCGTGGCCGTGAGCGGCGAGGAGGCGACATTCCTCGTCGGCGGCGAGTTCCCGGTGCCCATTGTGCAGGGCACGGGAGTGAGCGGCGGAAACACGGTGACGGTGCAGTACAAGGAGTTCGGCGTGCAGCTCAAGTTCAGGCCGCAGGTCCTCGGCGAGGGCAGGCTCCGTCTCGAGGTGTCGCCTGAGGTCAGCGAGCTCAGCGAGATCGGCGCCGTGGAGCAGAACGGATTCACGATCCCCGCCGTCGTCACGCGCCGCTCCAGCACCACCGTGGAGCTCAGCAGCGGCCAGTCGTTCGCGATGGCGGGGCTCCTGAGAACCAAGGACCAGGCGCGCGCGTCGCGCGTTCCGGTGCTCGGCGACCTTCCCGTGCTTGGCCCGCTGTTCCGGAGCGTGCGCTACGAGCAGGACCAGACGGAGCTCGTCGTGATGGTGACCGCGGAGCTCGTCGAGCCGCTTGATGACGGCATGGACCGCCCCCTGCCGGGCGACCTCCACCAGACGCCCAATGACTGGGAGCTGTTCGGCGAGGGAAAGCTCAGCGGGGCGACCGACGTCGGCAATCCGCTGTCCCGCCTGCGCGCGCTCGGACTGGGCTCGCTGAAGGGCCCTGGCGCCTGGCGCCGGTCTGACGATGCGCGCATGCCAGCGGCCGATGCATTGCCTCCAGTCGCTGGCGATCCTGACATGCCGTCACGGACGCTTCCGTCCATCGGGCCCGCGAACCGGTCCGAGTCGCGGGACGAGCCTGCGGCGGGCATCGGCACCACGCCGAGCCCGGTGGAGCCTGCTGCGCCGTGAGCGTTGCGCATACAGCATCTGGCGCCAGCGAACTGGCGCGGCTGCGGCGGGAGCTGCACCAGCGTCTGCTCGCCACATTCGACTTCGGCGACGCGGACAAGGCGAGCGCGGGCGCGCTCGAGGCCGAGTGCCGCACGCGCGTCGAGGCGCTGCTCGACGCCAGCGGCGCCCGACTCGAGCCTGCGGATCGGTCTCGGATCGTCGATGGGGTGCTCGATGACGCGTTCCGCCTCGGACCTCTCGAGCCGTTGCTCGCGGACCCCGACGTGACCGACGTGCTGGTGACGGGCCCAGACCGGGTGTTCGTCGAGCGCCATGGCCAGCTGCAGCAGTCCGGTGCGCGCTTCCGGGACACAGCCCACCTGATGCACGTCATCCAGCGGGTGGTGCGCACTGCCGGTCGCAGGATCGACGAGCGCAGCCCGATGGTCGATGCGAGGCTTCCGGACGGGTCGCGCGTCAATGCCATCATTCCGCCGATCGCTGTCGACGCCCCGCAGCTCAGCATCCGCCGATTTCCGGCGAGCGCGCTGACCCTCGAGCAGCTGGTCGAGCTCGGGACGCTGCCGGCGGCGACGGCGGAACTGATCCGTGCAGCCGTCCGCGGCCGCCTCAACGTCATCTTTTCTGGCGGCGCGGGCGTAGGCAAGACAACGGTGCTCAACGCGGCATCGGCGTCGATCGGGAGCCGCGAGCGCGTGATCACGATCGAGGATGCTGCGGAGCTTCGGCTCCTGGGCGAGCATGTGGTGCGGCTGGAGACGCGCGCGGCGAATGTCGAAGGCGTTGGAGCGCTCGAGCCAAGGGATCTCGTGCGCAACGCGCTCCGCATGCGGCCCGACCGGATCATCGTGGGCGAGTGTCGCGGCGCCGAGGCCTTCGACATGATGCAGGCCATGAACACGGGACATGAGGGCTCGATGACCACCCTCCACGCCAACAGCGCGCGGGACACCCTCGCGCGCCTGGAGATGATGCTGGCCATGGGCGGATTCGACATGCCTGTGCGCGTCATCCGCGACTACGTGGCCTCGGCGATCCACCTTGTGGTCCACCTCGCACGGCTGCCGGACGGCCGGCGCGTCATGAGCGAGGCCATCGAGGTCACCGGGTCCGGTGCGGACGGCATCACCGTGCGCACGATCCACGTGCTGGAGCTCCATTCCCGCGATGAGGGCGCGGCGCACGGCACGTTCGCATCAACGGGCGAGCAGCCCTCCTTCCTTGCGCGCCTCCGCACCCGGGGCGTGCACGTGGATCCTGCGATCTTCCGCGCAGGACCGCTCTCCGCGTCATTGGGCCCATGACCGAGCAGCTCACAACCTTCGCCATTCCCGCCCTTGCCGCGGCGGTCACGCTGCTCGCGTGGAGCGGCATCCTGCTGTGGGGGTCCTCTTCCCGCGGCCGGGCGGGATCCGCGCGGCCTGGTCGACGCATTCCGCGGGCGCCGCGGCCGAGCAGACTGCCGCTGGCCATCGGGCTTGCCATCGCAGGCGTGCTCTGGATCGGGCTGGACCAGCCGCTGCTTGCAGCCGGAGCGATGGCCGTCTGGATGGGCGCGACCAGCCTCATTCGCACCCGACGCGAGCGGCAGGTGGAGGAACGGGAGCTCCAGTTCGCCATTGATGCGATCGGAACCGCAGGACGGGCGCTCCGATCCGGCATCCCCATGACGGGAGTGCTTGGGATCCTCGCCGAGGAGGGTCGCGGGCAGACGCAGCTGGCGTTCCGGGAGATCGTCTCGCGCGAAGCCCTCGGGGAGGACCTGGCGTCGAGCGTCCGGGTGGTGCTGCTCCCGTCACGCATCCCGGCGCTGCGCGCGTTCGGTCTCGCGCTGATCCAGCAGATCTCCGCAGGCGGCAATCTCTCCGATGTCACCGACCGTCTCGCCATGTCGCTGGTCGAGCGGGCCAGAATCCGGCGCCGGATTCGAACGATCCTCGCCTACGGCCGCTCGGCGGCCATCGTGCTGTCCATCACGCCGCTCATTGCCGTGCCGGTGCTCTGCCAGCTCGTGGACGGCTACTCGAACCTCCTCTTCGACAGCGCGAAGGGACAGGTGCTCCTGGTGATGGCGGCGCTCATGATCGTGGTGGGCGGAGTGAGCATCCAGAGGATCACGGGCGTCGACACGATGGCCTCGACGCGAGGTGCCTCATGATCGGCATTCCGATTGTGGCTGCAGCGCTCGCCTTCGGCACGGTGCTTCTCGCCGGTCAGTCCATGGGCAAGTCCCGGGAAGGCACGGACCCTCGCAGCCTGCGCTTGGCCATGGCCGGTTTGCGCTCGCCGGCCGACCGGAGCGCATTCCAGATGCTGCTGCTGGCCAGCATGATCGGGCTTGCCAGCGTCGCCGGACTGCTGGCCCTGCTCCAGGGCCTTCCCGCCGGCGGCTGCGCCGCGGCGGCGGCATTGGGCGCAGCGATCGGCTGGCGGATCCCGAACGCGTGGGTTGATGCCCGTGCGGCCCGTCGCCGCATCGAGATCCTCTCCGAGCTCCCTGCCATGCTGGACCTGCTCCAGATCTCGATGAGCGGCGGCATGGGGCTTCATGCGGCATGGAGTGCCGTGTCCCGGAACCTCGAGGACGGCGCGGACGCCCTGGCGGAGGAGATGCGCCGCATCGACCTCGATGTGTCCTTCGGGAGCGGCTGGAGCGCCGCGCTCTCAAGGGCATCGGACCGCACCGGCATCGGCGAGCTCCGCTCGCTGGGTTCGCTGATGGGGCAGACCGAGCGCTTCGGCAGCGACCTTGCCAGGACACTTCTGGTGATGGCCGACTCGCTGCGGCAGGAGGAGCTGCAGTCGGTCGAGGAGCGCGCGCACCGAGCCTCCGTCAAGATTCTCTTCCCGCTGGCTGCGTTGATGCTCCCCGCAACGCTGCTGCTCATCGTGGCCCCTCTCCTGCTGCTCCTCTTCGAGGCACTCATGAAGGCATCGGCATGATCAATCGCTCTCGCAAACTCCTCTACCGTCAACTTCCCGCAGTTGGGCGCCATGCCGCCGCGGGCAGCTCGCGCGTGTCGCACGGCGCGCGCACCTCCCTGCTGTGGCGCACCCTGCCGTACCTGGCCATTGCCTTGGTGCCCGCGCTCATCGCGGGAGGATGCGAAACGGCTCCGCCGCAGTCCAAGGACCGCGTCACGATCGGCGATGCGGCGCAGCGGGCTGCCGACCAGGAGTTCGTGCGCGAGCCCTTCGCGGATCAGGCGCGCCGCGGCGTGGTGCGGCAGCGAGCGCTCTTCGATGCGCACTTCGTCCCCGATTCCGACCGCCTCAGTCCGCTTGGACGGCGGGACGTGACCATCCTCGCGGATGCGCTGCGCACGAGCGGTGGTCGGGTGGCGCTGCGGCGAGGACCGATCAGCGAGCAGCTCTATCAGGCTCGCGTCGCGCAGGTCCGGCAGGCCTTCGTGAGTCTCGGCATCGACCCGTCGCGCATCTCCATCGATGACGGCATGCCTGGAGGGTCGGGCTCCACGACCGAGGACGCGCTGCTGATCCGAGCTGACATCCGCGACAACCCGATGGCACCCATCTCCGATGCGGTGCTGCAGCCCACGGGTGCGGGCACGCCACAGGAGCCGATGCCATGAGACACCGTGCAGGTACCGCGTTCCGTTCAGCACGCAGGGCGATCGCGCTGGCGTGCGCCGCGCTCGCTGCCGCAGCAGGGTGCCAGTCGGCGCCCGACAAGGATGCGGACTGGTTCGACGGAGGACCGCTCAAGCCCGCCTCCGCGGAGACGCTGCAGCTGACGGCGCGCGTTCTCGCCGCCAAGGGCAACACGGACCAGGCTGGCTTCATCCTCAATCGCCTCGCCGCGGAGTATCCGGATCACGTGGGCACCTACACGGAGGGTGCGGAGGTGCTGCTCCTCGAAGGTCGCGTCAGCGAGGCGATCGGTTGGCTGAGCCGAGGGCTCGAGCGCATGCCGAACCAGCCCGTGCTGCTCAATGACCGCGGCATGTGCCACCTGCTGGCATCCGACCTTGCGTCGGCCACACGCGACTTCAAGGCCGCGTATCTGATCGACCCGGGAGATGCCGACTACGTCTGTAACTTGGCGCTTGCAAGGGCACTCGCGGGGCATGAGGAAGTTGCGTCGGAGCTGTGGAGCCGGGTGATTTCGCCAAGCGAAGTGGCCGCGAATCTTGCAGTATGCCGCAATGCCCGAGTGAACTTCAAGAATTCCCAGTAACTCGCCGCCATACTCGGGCACCTTGCAGGTGCGCACGGTCACCGAAGCACCCCCGAACGGCAGTGAATATCGCCCGAGAACCCCCTGTCGAACTTGCGGCGCCGCCGGGCGAGGGTACGATCTGCGCGCACGAGTTGTTCACGGTCAGGGCGTCCTGACCGGTCAGTCACCCCCTGCCCCATCGTGTGGGCTGCATTTCAGAAGAGAAGGCACCATGAAGAACTGGATCATGAATTTCATCGCCGACGAGCGCGGCGCAGAGACGACCGAGCTCTCGGTCACCGGCGTCGTTGTCGCAGGTGGCGCCGTCACCGGCTTCATCGAGCTGAAGAACGCGATCAAGACCAAGCAGGATGCGGTCATCGACAAGCTGGGTGACGCAGAGGCTGCGGCGACCTGAGTCGCGGTTCGACTGCGTTTCGACGCGCGGCCCCGCCTCGTGCGGGGCCGCGCTCGTTTTTGGCGTCGTTGCGGTGGCATGGTTCGCAGATGGTGGTCGCCCGGCGTTCCGTATTCTGAAGGGTTCGTGGCGTCTGACGACACCATCATCGGCCCCGACTCCGCGCCGCGCGCCGCCGGCGCGCTCGAGATCCCGGGCGAGGCCATAGGGCCGTACACGCT
>VERO01000112.1 GCA_018882625.1 Phycisphaerales bacterium
GGTCCGGAGTGAGCATCGTGCAGAAGTCGCGCACCTGGCCTGCCTCGAGCCGCAGGCGCTGGCCCATGATCTCGTAGCGCTCCTGCACCAGCGCACCGATGCGCGCGCGGTCAGGCTCGCTCGACTCGAGCTCGCGCACGATCGCCGTGCCGATGGCCTCGAGGCGCTCCTGCAGCTCCGCGAGCTGCGCCGCATCGCGCTCGCGGATCGCGCTGAGCGCGGCATCCTGCGTCGGCGTCAGGATGATGCCGCGCGTGATCGACATCGGTCCGGCATCAGCCGACGCGCCGGATGGCGACAGTCGCGCCACATCGGCAGAGCCCTGTGGCACGGAGATGTCCGAGGTGCCCATCCACCACGTGGATGCGCTGCCGGCCACGAAGGCGAAGAGCGCCGCCGCGGCGACTGCGCCCCAGGCCGAGGCGTGCCGGGCTGCGGCACTCGCCCAGCGCTCGCGCAACGTCATGGGCTGCACATGCACGTCGGCGCAGCGCGCATGGGCGACCGCGTCCCGGCACACGTCACACCCCGCAAGGTGGCGCTCGATGGCCTCGCGGCACGACGCGCCGCCTGCACCATCGATGTACTCCGCGAGCTCGATCGCGCCTGGGCACGGGCCAGCCTCCGGCATCTCGACCGCGAGGGCGCGCCTGATGTCCGCGCGCAGATCTGCGCCGCTTGGCGCGGGCGAACCATCCCGCGTGCTGTCGCTCATGCCCCCTCCCGTCCAGCGGATGCGCGGAGCGCGGCGCGCGCGCCTGCCGCGTCGCCGATGCCGCGCTCGCTCATGAACTCGCGCAGCCGCTCGATCGCCTTGTGCTTCGTGCTGCGGACCGTCTGCGCATCCACATTGAGCATCGCGGCCACCTGCTCCACAGGCCGACCCTCGTCAAAGAGCAACCTAAGGACGAGCACCTGCCGGCCGGTGAGCAGCGACGATGGGACCTGGATCGGCGCACTCCGCTCCGCGACCTCGACCGGATCCTGGTCCGTCACCGATCCCGCCGCGGAGGATCCTGCGTCATCGAGCGTGACCATGATGTGCCGGCGCTTGCGCACCAGATCCAGCGTGACACTGCGTGCGACCAGCGTGAGGAAGGTGCTCATGGATGCGCGCGCGGCGTCGAACGTGCGCAGCAGCCGTGCGTCGTTGGCGAAGAGCCGCGCGAAGGTCTCCTGAACTGCATCCTCCACCTCGAGGTGGCGGTGACGCGCGGAGACCGCACGCGACACGCGGTCCGTCACGCCGAGCGTCCGGCGCACGCTCGCGGCCACCAGGGCGGAAGCCTCCGACATGAAGGCCTCAGGGTCGCCTCCGAGGTGCGCGAACAGCTCCGCGTCAACGGGTGGACGCACGAGCCTGAGCCGCTGTGCGGCGGATGACGATGGCCTCGCCATTGGCGTGTTGTACGGCAGCATGCCGCGCGGCATCGCCCAATTCCTGCGCGCACCACCATCTTGAGCGGCGTTATCCTGACATTCCATGCGATGGTCACACCGCACGCGGCCGCCTGCGGCCCACCCGGGGACCCAGTGGCGCCCAGGCGCTGCCCGAGTGGCGGCGTTTGGGGTGCTCACCGCGCTCATCGTGATGGGGTGGCCCACTGTCGCCGACGCGCAGTCGGCGGACACCCCGCCACCGTCTCCGGCTGCGGACACGCCTCGTGCGGCCGGCGGCACGGCGCCGACTGATCCGTCCGCGCAGGGCGGTACCGGGCCGAAGGCTCCCGCAGCGCCAGGTCCGGCGCCTGAGGCCGGCGCGGAACCACCGAATGCGCCGAGCGCACAGCCCGCACCTCCCGCGCCTCGGCTGGAGGAGGGGTTCGTGTGGCTCTTCGATGGCACGTCGCTCAAGGGCTGGGTGGGCGATACCGCCGGCTACGCCGTCCAGGATGCTGCGATCGCATGCACTCCTGCCGGCCGCAACATCTATACGGAACGGGAGTACGGCGACTTCACGCTCCGGCTCGAGTTCATGCTGACGCCAGGCGCCAACAACGGGATCGGCCTCCGCGCGCCAAGGGAGGGCGACGCCGCATTCGACGGGATCGAGGTGCAGGTGCTCGATGACGCGCACCCCACATACGCATCCATCAAGCCCTGGCAGGCGCATGGCTCGGTCTACGGCGTGGTCCCCGCCAAGCGCGGCGCGCTGAAGCCAGCGGGCGAGTGGAACGAGCAGGAGATCGACCTGCAGGGCACCCGCATCCGCGTCACGCTCAACGGGACGGTGATCGTCGATGCAGACCTGTACCGCCACGCGCACGACGGCACGATCGACGGGAAGCCTCATCCCGGCCTTCGCCGGACCTCCGGCCACATCGGCTTCCTCGGCCACGGCGACCGCGTGCTCTACAGGCGGATCAGGATCAGGGAGAACCCGTGACGGAGCCGACCGCCACTGCACCCGCATCCGGCCGTTCCCGTGGCGCCGACATCCTGCTCACGATGGCCTCGCTGGTGGTCGTGTGCGCGGGCATCTCCGCGGCATCGAGCATCGTGGTGCCCGTGCTGGCGGCCGTCTTTGTCACTGCGGTCGCGCTTCCGCCGATCGTGGCGCTGCGCACGCGCGGCGCGCCAGCATGGCTTGCGGTCGCGATCGTGCTCGCCGTGGTGGCCAGCGTGGTCCTGCTCGCGGGCATGGTGCTCGCACGCACCGCCGCGAGCTTCGGCGAGAACTTCAACGAGTACCGCGCCACGCTGCAGTCGCAGGTCGCGCAGCTTGAGGCCGCGCTCGCCGCGCGTGGTATGGACATCTCCGGCGAGCACCTCGGCGAGCTGCTCGACGCCGGTCGGCTGCTCTCGCTCGTCAAGGGCATGCTCGCCGGCGTGATCGGGGTGCTGCGGGACGGCGTTTTCGTGGTCGTGATGGTTGGGTTCCTGCTCGCGGAGGCGGCAGGCCTTCCGGCGAAGGTCAAGCTCGCGTTCCGCGTCGACGACGCCACGCTCGGGCCTTGGCGTCGGATCCTCGACGACATGACCGGCTACCTCGTCGTCAAGACCAAGACCAGCCTTCTCACTGCGGCGCTCGTGACGGTGGCGATGTGGATGCTCGGCGTCGACTACCCGCTCGCGCTCGGGCTGCTCGCCTTCATCCTGAACTTCGTGCCCGTGGTCGGGTCGATCATCGCCGCGGTCCCTGCGGTGCTGCTCGCGCTGATCGCATCCGGACCGGTCTTCGCGGCGGTCGTCACGGCGGTGTACGTGGCCGTGAACATGTCGATCGGCAGCATCCTGGAGCCGCGCATGATGGGCGAGCGCCTGGGCCTCTCCGCGCTGGTCGTGTTCCTGTCGCTGGTGTTCTGGGGATTCCTGCTCGGTCCGGTCGGCATGTTCCTCTCCGTGCCGCTCACGATGCTGGCGAAGATCCTGCTGAACAACGCGGACGACCTGCGCTGGCTCGCGATCATGCTGGGGCCTGCGCCACCGGCCGCCAAGGGCGCAGCTGGCAGGGGTGCACGCACGTGAGCGGATCACGAGCCGTCAGCCAGCGGCTGCGCGATGAGCTCGCGCGGCTGGAGGGTCGCCTCGCCTCCGGCGGGTTTCTGGTGAGCGCGGTGGACGTGGTCGACGAGGGCACGTGGGGACGCCTCGATGCCGCCATCGAGGGCCAGTCGAGCGGAGGCAAGATCCAGATCCACCTCTCGAGCAAGGGCGCGGTGAGCGTCGTTCCGCAGGGTGCGGCTGCAGCCGGAATCGCGAGCGCGCTTGGGCTGCCTGTCCGCGCGCGCACCGCGGCGACATCCGCATCGGCGCCATCGGGGGGCCGGGCGAGCCGCACCCGCGGCTCGCACCCGCCGCAGGGCAGCTCCGGCGCTAGTGACGAAGCGGGATGTGGCTCCTCCTCCAGCCGATCGGCACCTCCCGCGGCAGCGGCTCCACCCGACCCTCGCGAGCCGGTCATCGTCGACTGCTCGAAGTTCGGCAGGCACCTCATCGGACCTACCGAGTGGCGCGGCGTGCAGCGCACTGGCACTGGCGCGTTCGTGGAGGTGTTCCACAGCGCGCGCTATGCGCGCGGCCACAACAATCTGGGCGAGCTGCTGGCCATCGTCGATGCGTGCGAGCGGATCGCCGACGGGCGCGTGGCGTGCTCGGGCATCCGCTCCGACAGCCGAACCGCCATCAGCTGGTTCGACAAGCGCATCATCAAGACGACGCTGGACGTGGATGGCGTGTGCGACCCCGAGTTCGCCGCCGCGGTGCACCGTGCGCAGGCATGGCTGGCATCTCCGGCACGGCGTGCGTGCACCGTGCGGCTCACGCTGTGGG
This sequence comes from Phycisphaerales bacterium, assembly GCA_018882625.1. Taxonomy (GTDB): domain Bacteria; phylum Planctomycetota; class Phycisphaerae; order Phycisphaerales; family SM1A02; genus ZLKRG44. Next base: position 4,273 of record VERO01000112.1, read on the forward strand.
ACACCTCACGTGAGGGCGAGAACCCGGCAGACTTCGGCCGCAAGTGAGGTCGGCCAGACCGGCGCGCCGCGGCACACACTGTCGCGACCGCGGATTCTCCGCACAGGCTCCCACACCGGCACAGGCGCAGCGACTGTCACCGCGCTCAGTTGTCGTCGAGGGCAGGGCCGAGCGGGTCCCAGATCAGGCCGGGTTTGTTCCAGTCGCCATTGGGCTGCGATGGGTCGCGCGACTCCTGCACGCTGGTCGTCGCGTCCAGGTTCTTGACGAGCGCGATGTGACCGTCCGCGAAGCAGATGTGCCCGCCGTCGTAGTGGCGCGCCGCCAAGCGCTTCCAGTCGCTCCGGTGCCGGCGCAGGTCGCGCCCGAAGTGCACATCGCTGGCCGGGAGCTCCTCGGGCGTCGCGCGCATCTCCAGCATGAACACGGTCTCGGCAGCCGCAGGGATCATCGACATGCTCAGCGTGCGCTTGGGCGAGAAGTCGGCGATGCCGCCCCGCGCCTGGAACGTGTTGTTGAGCTGCGAGTTGGGCACGTAGCAGAAGAAGAAGGTCCGCCGGATGCCGGCCGCGCCTCCGGGGCCGAACTCCCATGGCGCCCCCTCCTGCGCCTTCGCGGAGGGATCGAGGAAGATGTTGCGCTCCGGCGGGACTGGCGCACGCCGCTGCGCGAGAAACGCCTCCTCGACGATCTCCGTGTACGGACGCTGGTCCGCGTACTCGGGTATCGCGTTGGCCCAGTAGTTGGGCTGCGCCAGGTTGGCCTGCATCTGCGAGGCATCCTTGAGCCCCTCCCAAGGGAGCCGCTCCTTGTTGGCGGTCGTGTACTGCACCATGCCGCGCCCCCACTGCTGGAGATTCGACTTGCTGACGGTCGCGCGGCTGTTGCGCTGCACGGTCGAGATCGCAGGAAACAGCAGCCCCGCGAGCACGGCGATGATCCCGACCACGACCAGCATCTCGACGATCGTGAAGGCGCGCCTGCGCACCGCACCGGAGTTGACGCGCATCAGGTCCATCCTGCGAGCACGACGGCCAGGTCAAGCGCATTGACGATGCCGTCCCGGTTGAGGTCGGCGGCTCCGCTCGAGGAGCCCCAGGCGCTCAGCACCGCCGCGAGGTCGAGACCGTCGACCCGGCTGTCTCCGTTGATGTCGCCGGGCACCGGGGGCGCGGCGCAGCCGCCGAGCGCCTGGGTCAGCGCCTGAGGCGGCGGGCAGGTGCCGGGCGGATCGGGAATGCCGTCTCCCGTGCAGTCCACCAGGGGGCACGGCGTCCACACGTTCGGTGCGCCGAATGTGCTCTGGGACGAGGTGTCGTCGTACTGGCTCGATCCCGTCACGGTCCCGTCGACGTCACGGCGCAGCCGGCACACGTCGCCGCCCCCAACCGCACCGTGGTTGTAGTAGATGCTGCCCTCGCCAGCCCAGCCGAACACCACCTCTCCGGCGGCATTGCGCACACGCATGCGCCAGTCGTCGTTGCTGGTGGTGAAGGAACCGCTCACGTGATTGGGTGCGTTGCCGGTCGTGAACGCCACCGCTGCGGGGTCGCGGGAGTTGAGGTTGATCCAGCGGTCGCCTGCCCCGGGGTTCAGGGTGAGATCCGTATCGAGGCCACCCGCGGCGGTGCCACGCTCAATGATGGTCACGATCGTCCCCGCCGGAAGGTTCGCAAGCGCTGCATTCGAGGAGATCCTGATCGAGCCGCTGGTGCCGTCGGCCACCTCCTCCCATTCGACCGTCCATCCGCGGAGGTCCGTGCCGGAGCGCTGGACGGCGAGCTCCATCCAGTTGCCGCCATTGCCGAGCCGGCGGCCGAGGAACGTGTCGGACGCTGCGCCTCCGTCGGCATCGGCTGCCTCGGTGCCTCCGTTGAGCCACCCAGTCGAGGACACCGCGTTGTACTCGTTGAGCACGATCGGGATGCAGGACGCGCAGAGCCCGGCACGCACCGCGGCGCGCAGCGGCTCGAAGTCCTGGTAGGTGCGGCAGCCGGTGAAGTCGTTGTTCCAGCTGTTGGGCTGCCCGAAGGTGGAGTTGTTCGCATCCTGGTAGTTGGAGCTCGGCGAGATGGTGGAGTTCGGGTCCTCCTCCAGCTTCCCGACTTCCTTGCTGTTCATGCCTGACCCGGCCCAGCCAGGCGCGTTCTCGCCGACAAGGCCGATGACGATCGCGCCCGTCTCATCGGTGATGCGGGCGCGCCAATTGTCGTTGCCGACATCGAGGGGGTCGTCGTAGTTGGGGGTCGTCGGGTCGAACACGTTCGCCACGCACGTGACAAGCGACGCGTCGAAGCAGTTCACGTTGATCCACCAGTCGCCCGCGCAGGGGTCGAATGACGTGTCGGTGTCCAGCCCGCCCGTGGCCGTGGAATGCTCGGCGATCGTGATGATCGTGCCGGCGCGCAGGTCAGCCCACAGGGGCGACTGCGAGAAGGTGATCTCGCCCTGCGGCGTGTTGCCGTTGCCCCACCAGATGTTCGTGCCGTCGGAGTCGGTGGCGTTGAGCTCCGCCCACTGGATCTTCCATCCCCTGATGTCCGCATGATCGACCGTGACCACCAGCTCGATCCAGTCGCCGCCGTTGCCGAGCACGCGTCCGAAGAAGGAGTCATCGTCGGTTGCGCACGCGGCGCCACCGGGACCGTCGGGCGTCGGGCAGCCGGTCGTGGCGGCATCGGGGTTGTTGAGCCACTTGGTGCTGCCGACGCAGTTCCACTCGTTCAGGATGAGGTCCGCGGCGCCAGCGGTGGCACCGAGAGCCCAGAGAGCCGCAGCGCACGCGGCATGGGTCACGATCGGACAGGTCGCGGCGACGGGTCGGTGCATGTCTGGAACCTCTGGGTTGACGCACGAGAGCTGGATCGAACGACCCATCTTCACGCCACGGCAACGTAGTGCGCACAGCCCCACACCCCTCACAAG
>VERO01000002.1 GCA_018882625.1 Phycisphaerales bacterium
ACCCAGGACCTCATCATGGCGCGCAGGGGATCGGCCATCGGTGCAGGGCAGATGCAGCGTCCGGTGCCGAGCTTCTGGAAGAAGCGCTGCGAGAAGTAGTACGGGAGCCCCGCGATGTGGTCCATGTGCGAGTGGCTGAGCGCGACTGTCGGCGCCGGAAGCACGGCCCTCGGGCAGAGACCGATATCAAATGCCACATCAAGCTCGGGGACGTGGATCACCGACTGCTCGCCTGCCACCGAGATGCCCTGCACCCTGTACGGGGGCAGGTACAGGAAGCCCAGCTGGCCCTCTCTCTGTGGTGGCTTCGGAACCATTGCGGGAAATCGCCATGCTAGCGGGGTTGCGCTTGCGCGCCCGGTCCCCGCAATCGACACTTGAGGTCAGAGTCCCTCATGGGCAGTGCAGACCTCCCGAAGCTTCTGGCGATCGATGACTCGGAGCTCATCCACCGGCTCCTCCGGTCGAGGCTGGCGTCCGAGAGGCTCGAGCTCCACTGCGCGATGAGCGGCCGTGACGGTCTGCGCGCCGCGCGCGCGCTCAAGCCGGATGTGGTGCTTCTCGACGTCGACCTCGGCGACATGGACGGGTTCGACGTGCTGGTGAGCCTCAAGGACAACCCGGAGACGCAGGACATCGCGGTGATCTTCGTCAGCGCAGGCACCGACACCGCAAGCAAGGTCCGCGGGCTCGACCTCGGCGCGGTCGACTTCATCACCAAGCCATTCGACATCGTGGAGCTGAAGGCGCGCCTCAGGTCGGCGCTGCGCGTGCAGCACCTGATCCAGATGCTGGCGCAGCGCGCCCAGATCGACGGTCTCACCGGCCTCTGGAACCGCACCTACTTCGACCGGCGGCTCAACGACGAGTTCAGCGAGGCGGTGCGCCACGGGCGGCCGCTCTCTCTGGTGATCGTCGACATCGACAGCTTCAAGCAGACCAACGACCAGTACGGACACATGTTCGGCGACACGGTGCTCGAGCGCTTCGCGCAGATCCTCTCGAGCGGCCGCGCGAGCGACGTCGCATCCCGGTACGGCGGCGAGGAGTTCGGCATCATCCTGCCCAACATCACCGCCACCGAGGCGGCGGAGGTCGCGGAGCGCTACAGGGCGCAGCTCGAGGCGCTCACCTGGAGCGACCATCCCGGTCTCGTGGTCACCGGCAGCTTCGGCGTGTGCGACCTCGACCGGCTCGGTTCCCCCATGAGCGTGGACCGGCTGTTTGCGACCGCAGACGCCGCGCTCTACCGCGCGAAGCAGGAGGGCCGCAACCGGGTGGTGGTCGCTGAACCTGCGGTCAGCCGCGTATAACGCGACGCCATGCCGGTGAGGCACGACGAGGCGGTGTGCATCCGCCACTGGGACTACTCGGAGACGTCGCAGACCGTCGGTCTGTACAGCCGCAGCTCAGGCCTGATGAGGGCGATCGCCAAGGGCGCGCGCCGTCCTCGGGGCCCCTTTGGCGGCGGCATCGACCTGCTCTCGCGCGGCGAGTTCGGCGCGATCGCCAGCGCCGGCAGCGAGCTGTCGAGCCTGGTCGAGTGGACGCTGCTCGAGACCTTCCCGCACCTGCGCATGTCGGTCGGCGCGAATAGGGTCGCCTACTACGCGGCCGACATGACCGGCCGCATGAGCGTGCTGCACGATCCGCATCCCGACCTCTACGACGCGCTGGTGCGCGTGCTCCGGGATGCAGGCGCTGGCGCGGCTGCGCTGCTCAGGTTCCAGTGGGTGCTGCTCAGCGAGAGCGGATGGCAGCCGCGGCTTGACCTGCACGGCGTGCCGCCTGATGGTGTGGTGGCGTTCGACCCGCGCGCGGGCGGCACTGTGGCCGGGAGCCCGGAGGGATCGTGGAAGGTTCGGGCGAGCACGATCGAGGCGATTCGCGGCGTCGCAGAGGACCTTCCGGTTCCCGCGGACGCCGGAACGCAGGCCGACCGCGCAAACCGGCTGCTCGCGGCATACCTCCGCGACATGCTGGGCACGGAGCCCGCCACGATGACCATGCTCTTTGGCGCGCTCGCACGCTCCTAGCATCACGGCCCATGCCCGTCACCTACAGGGAGACATTCCTGCCCAACGGACTGCGCGTCGCTGCGGAGGTCGACCCCGGTGCGCACACGGCTGCGGTCGGGGTGTTCGTGCGGACAGGCGCGCGCGACGAGCCCACGGAGCTCATGGGCGTGAGCCACTTCCTCGAGCACATGATGTTCAAGGGATCGGCCACACGCACCGCCACCGAGGTCAACGACTCCTTCAACGCCATCGGCGCCGACGCGAACGCATTCACCTCGAGCGAAATGACGGCGTACCACGCCCACGCGCTCCCCGAGCACATCGGGCGCTCGACATGCCTCGTGCTGGACCTGCTGCGCCCCGCACTGCGCCAGGCGGACTTCGACGAGGAGAAGGGCGTGATCCTCGAGGAGATCGCCATGTACGACGACAACCCCTTCTGGGTTGTGTACGAGCGCGCGATCGAGGCGTACTACAGGGGACACCCGCTGGCGCACCGGGTGCTCGGCACGCGCGAGTCGATCACGGCGCTGACGCGCGAGCAGATGCACGGGTACTTCACGTCGAGGTACTCGCCAGGCAGCAGCGCGCTTGTTGCCGCGGGGCAGGTCGACTTCGACGGTCTCGTCGAGCTTGCGGCGCGCGAGACGTCGGCATGGGCGGGAGCGGGCCAGCGGCGCGTGGCAACGCCGCACCGTCCCGAGCCGTCGCGCTTCAGGCACCCCATGGAGAAGGCGATGCGCGCATACATGCTGCTGATGTGGCCAAGCGTGTCGGGCACGGATCCGGCCCGGTATGCGGCGTCGCTGTGCGCGCAGATCATGGGCGACAGCGGGGGATCGAGGCTGCACTGGTCGCTTGTCGAGCCGGGCATCGCGGAGGAGGCGGACGCCGGATTCGATGCCCGCGACGGGTCGGGCGAGTGCATCGTGTCGGTCGCGTGCGAGGTGGATGCGCTCGAGCGGGCCGAGGAGATCGTGCGCCGCGAGTGCGCCGGACTCCCCGGGTCGATCACCGAGGATGACCTCGCGCGCGCGAAGGCGAAGATCGCGACAGGCGTGGCGCTCGGTGGCGAGCGTCCGGCGGGCCGGATGCGCCGCCTTGGCGGGGTGCTGACGGTGCGCGGCAGCTACATGTCGCTCGAGGACGAGATGGCGATGATCGAGGCGCTCACGGTCCGGGACCTTCGCGAGCACCTCGAGGCGTACCCCTACGAGCCAGCTGTGGTGGGCTGCGCAGTGCCGGCCTGAGCGAACGCCCGGGGCCCAGCGGCCGCGCGCATGCCGTCAGTCGACGCGCAGGAACCTCAGTCCGGCCTCATGGTGGTCGATGTCGCCGAGCAGGTTCCGCACCGGGCGGGACCATGCCACGACGAATGCATGGTCGAGCCTCACCTCCCCACGCGCGCCGGCAACTCGGCCTGTCGCGCCCTCGGGGAGTGAGGCGTGAGTCCGTAGCCGCAGGCCGTGTCCGCTGACGTCGAGCGCCTCGTGCGACCCTGGGTGTGACGGGTCATGGTGCCAGCGCACAGTGACCGGCATCGCGGTATGTGCTCGGCTGTCGAGGCGGCGTTCGTCGGCGAGCGCGGCTTCTGCGGCGCGGCGTAGCGCCGCTCGTACAGATGGAACTGGGTCCATGACCACACTCTTGGATGCGCGCAGGGCTGGGGCAAGCGAAACATGCGCCGATTGCGGCGCGAATATCGCGCGAAAACATGAAGCCCCGGCTTGCCCCTGACCGCATGCGCGGGATCAGCGCCGCGCGAGCTGCCGCGCCTGCTCGTCGGCGCGGTAGGAGCTGCGCACGAGCGGCCCGCTCTCGCACACCGCAAAGCCGCGCGCAAGCGCCTCGGCCTTGAACATCGCGAACGTGTCGGGATGGACCCAGCGGTCCACAGGCAGGTGGTTCCGCGTCGGCTGCAGGTACTGGCCGATGGTGAGCACGTCGCACCGGCTTGCCGCCTGCACATCGCGCATCAGCTCGAGCACCTCGTCGTCGCGCTCGCCGATCCCGACCATGATGCCGGTCTTCGTGACGAGCCCGCTGGCCTTGAACTGGCGCAGCACATCGAGCGAGCGCTCGTAGCGCGCCTGCGGGCGCACTGCGGGGTGCATGCGGCGCACAGTCTCCATGTTGTGGCTGATGATCTCGGGGCGCGCATCGCACACCGCCTGGATCGCGGCCTCGTCGCCGCAGAAGTCGCCCACGAGCACCTCGACGCTCATGCCCGGGCACGCGCGGTGCACGCGCTCGATCGTCTCGGCCCAGATCGCCGCCCCGCCGTCCGGCAGCTCGTCTCGGTTGACGCTCGTGATCACCACGTGATTGAGCTGCATCAGCGCGAGGCTCTCCGCCACGCGGCGCGGCTCGTCCGAGTCGAGCGTCGCAGGCCGTCCTGTCTTCACGTTGCAGAAGCCGCATGACCTCGTGCACGTGTCGCCGAGGATCATGATGGTGGCGCTGCCGCGGCTCCAGCACTCGCCCATGTTCGGGCACGAGGCCTCCTGGCAGACCGTGTGCAGGCGGTGCTCGTCGATGATCGCCTTGAGTCGGTGGTATCCCTCGCCGCCTGGCGCCTTCGCGCGGAGCCAGTCGGGCTTGCGCTGGGGCACCCGGTGGTGCACGCCGCCCTCCTGGTTGTTGAGCACGAAGGCCGAGAGCGGCACGATCGCGGGACCCGTCTGCCGTGCGGTGTCTCCACCGAGCGGGCGGGGGTGGCGTGCCACAGTGCGCTCGACCGATGACTGGTTCGGCACATGCGACATCACGACGCTCCTCGCGCAGGGGCAGGCTTGACGAAGAACCGGTCGGGCACGAGCACGATGCGGCGGTCCTCGGCATCGACCAGCTCGAGCGTGCCGCCAAGCCACGTGAACTTCGGGAACTCGCTGCCCATGGAGTCGAGCCCGACGACGATCACGCCCTCGGTGACCTGCCACGTCCATGTCGCATCGGTGCTGGTGCCCTTCGACCACCCGCGGCACCGACCATCGGGGCTGAACCAGATCCGGTCGTAGGTTGCGATCGCCGGATCGCTGCGGTCCGCATCGACTCGCCACATTCCGAAGACCGGTGCAGCGGCGACGTCCACGGGCACAGGCCTGAGCCGCGGTCGTCGACGCGCCGTCGGCGCAGCGCCAGAGGTGCCGCCATCCGGCGAACCTGCGGCATCCGGCGCAGCATCAGACTCCGAGCGCGAGCTGGAGGCGGACGGGTCGGTCACCTTCCGCACGGCGCGGGAACGGGTGGGCGCAGGTCGCACAGGCGCGCTCTCGCCGGGCGTCAGCGCCACAGGCTCCGATCGGTCATCGTCCGTGGGCGCAGCAGCCTTCGCGGGGCGCGCCGCGGAGTCGGCGGACGGCCTCGGCGGCTCCGGGTAGTCCGAGACGATGTCGTCGTCACCGGTGTATCCAACGGCCTGTCCCGACCGCATGAGCGCTGCGGCAGCATCCTTGGTGTCAGGTCCGCGAGCGGCGGTCGCGTCGGCCACCGCGTTCGGGTCAGCCTTGGGTGCGCAGCCGGTTGCGCAGAGGAGCGCTGCAGCGAGTGCGCAGATGGATGCGGAGCGACGCACGGAACCGGAAGTGTAGGGCGCACACCACCTCGGCCGGCATGGCTACGCGGCGATCGCAGGCGGAAGCGGCACGGCGAGCCGCTCTGCGATCGACCGGACGATGAAGACCTCGTCATCCCGGACGTTGCCGTCATGCGTGGCGATGGTCACGCATGCCGACAGGAGCCGGCCGCGCTCGCTCGGCTTCAGCCCCCCAAGTGAGTCCAGCGCCTCCGACAGGGCATCGAGGGACCGCTGCGCGGGGTCGGGCAGGCGGCCTGCGGAGAGGCCGAGCGAGGCAAGGCCTGCGGCGAATGCCTGCACGGCATGATCGGCATCCTTGCCTGTGGTGCACGCGACGAGCCCGAGCAGCGACACCACCGGTCCCTGCACGGAACGCAGCGTCACCCGGTCTGCGGTGGGGCGCGCGGACTCCGCCCGCAGCCGGTCCTCCACGCGGCTGCGCAGGATCTGCGCGACGGTCCACTCGTAGAGGTCGATGCGCGAGTCTGTGCGCATGATGCCCGAGACGATCCCGCGGAACGACTGGTACTCGTGGAGCGGCAGCGCGACGAGCGCGCTGCACGCCATCTCCACCAGCGCGAGCCGGTGGCGTGCGGGCACGCTCCTCATGCTGGCGATCATCTCACGGCACTCGTCGGCGGCTGCCGGATCGCTGCTGCTGATCGCGTGCAGCCTCGCCTCGACGGACTCGTCATGGCCCGCGAGGAGCGACGCGTACACCACGGCACGTGCACCCATCGGGTCGTGCGCCGCAGCCCGCAGCAGGTTCGGGGTGCGCTCGAGCGCCTCATGCACCGCATCGATGCGCACGCGGTCGACGGAACCGACGCCGGAAAGCGCCTGCACCAGCCCCGCAGCCGCGGCGCCCGCGGGCACGGATGCGCCCGGCACTCGAGCGGCAGGCGCTGCGCCAGCACCAGAACCTGCGGCGGCGCGCGGTGCGCGGCTCGGCGCCTCGGGCAGCACGCCACCAGCCATCGTCTCGATGCGCCTGATGCGCTCGTTCAGCGGTGGATGGCTCGCCATCCACGTCCTCACGCCCTCCGTGAAGAAGAAGTGGTTGAACTGGCTCGCCTGCGGGATCGCCAGCGTCGGGTCGTGCAGGCGCGCGATCTTGCGCAGCGCACCGGCGATGCCGGCAGGGTTGCGCGTGTACTGCACGGCGGTCGCGTCCGCGAGGAACTCGCGCTGCCTGCTGATCGCAGCCTGCATGATCCGGCCGAAGAAGGTGCCGATGGCGCCGATCGCCGCCAGCGCCAGCCCGAAGAGCGCGATGCCTGCGGCGCCGTTGTTCTTGCGGCTGCCCCCGCGCGGCGCCGATCGCAGCAGGATGTAGCCGACGTACCCGAGCGCCATCATCCCGAAGATCGCCGCCATCGCACGCAGGTTGATGCGCATGTCGCCGTGGAACACATGGCTGAACTCGTGCGCCATCACGCCCTCGAGCTCGTCGCGGCTGAGCTGCTCGATGGCGCCGGTGGTGATCCCGAGCGCCGCGTCGCGGATCGTCGTGCCTGCGGCGAATGCGTTGATCGACGGGTCCTGGATCAGGAAGACCGGAGGCACCGGCATGCCGCTGGCGATCGCCATCTCCTCGACGACGTTCATCACCTTGCGCTCGTCCGGGTCGCGCGTCGCCGGATCGATGCGCACGCCGCCGAGCGCCTGGGCCACCTTCGATCCGTGGCCGCCAAGCGTGACGTACTTCCAGAGCGCAGGCAGCACGGTGACCGCGCCGATCGCCAGGAATGTCCCGCCGATCACCGCAGGATCCATTATCGCCTTGCTGCGGCCCTGGAGCAGGATGGCCGTCGCCAGCCACGCCACCGCGAAGATGGCCACCATGCCCATCGCGAAGAACACGCCGAGGATCCATGTCCTCGACTGCGCCTTGTCCTGCTGCTCGAAGAAGGATGCCATCGCTGGGTCTCCGGACCGCCTACGCGCCGCCGGGTGCACCGATCATGGCGCCGCAGCCGCGCCGAAGGAAACCGTGGGCACCACACGGGCTGACGCATCGGCCTCGAAGAGCGCCATGGCGGCAAACCCGAACGCGCGCGCCACGACGTTCGACGGGAAGACGCTGATGGCCGTGTTCAGCCGCATCACCGCGTCGTTATAGGCCTGCCGCGCGAACGCGATCCGGTTCTCGGTGGAGACAAGCTCCTCCTGCAGCGCGAGCATGTTCTGGCCGGCCTTCAGCTCGGGGTACGCCTCGATGCTCACGGTCAGGCGCGCCAGCAGGGAGTCCAGCATGCCTGAGGCATTCGCCGCCGCATGCAGCGCGGCTACGTTGCCCGGGTCGCCGCCAAGCGTCCTGAGCGCGCTCAGCGCCGCGGCGCGCGCGCGCGTCACGCCCTCGAGCGTCTCGCGCTCGTGGACCATGTAGCCGCGCACGGCCTCCACAAGGTTCGGCACCAGGTCACAGCGCCTCTTGAGCTGCACGTCGATCTGGCTGAAGCCGTTCTGCGCGCGCACCCGCGCCGTGACAAGGCCGTTGTAGGTCACGACGAGCCACAGCACGGGAATCGCGACGACCACAAGCCCCGCAATGAGAATCGCCCAGAGCACGGCGCGATGGTATGGCGCAGTACCCTTTCGGCGTGAGCGACCAGCGATTTGCCGCCCTCGGACTGCCGGACCTTCTGGTGCGCACGCTGGCGGCGTGCGGCTTCACCCAGCCGACCGAAGTGCAGGCGGAGGCGATACCGGCAGCGCTCGAGGGCCGCGACATGCTCATGCTTGCGCCCACCGGCTCGGGCAAGACGCTCGGCTTTGCGCTTCCGGTCCTCGCGACGCTGCTCGCAGACCGTCCGCGCGTGCAGCGGTTGCGCACCGGATTGCGCCGCGACAGGACAGACGCCGCACCGCGCCGGGTGGACCCCGCCACGCGACTGCGTGCGATCGTCCTGAGCCCGACGCGAGAGCTGGCGCAGCAGGTGGCGCGCGACATCGCGGGCGTCATCCGCGGCACGGTGCTGCGCACCACGGCGGTCTACGGCAAGAGCCCCATCGAGCCGCAGCGGGCTGCGGTCATGAGCGGAGTTGACGTGCTCGTCGGCACGCCAGGCCGACTACGCGAGCTGCTCGATGAGGGTGCGATCACCTTCGCGCACGTGCGCCACGTGGTGATCGACGAGGCGGACCGCATGGTGGACATGGGATTCCTTCCGCAGGTCGAGGACATCATGGCGCTGGTGCCTGAGCGGCGCCGCGTCATCTGCGCCAGCGCGACGCTGCCGGACCGGATCGCGGCGCTCGTGACGGGCCTCATGCGCGACCAGGCGGAAGTCGGCGTGGGCAAGCGCAATGCCCCCGCAAGCGACCGTCACAGCCGCTACGTCGTGAGAGACGCCGACAAGGTTGCGCTGCTGCTGGCGCTCGTGAAGGGCCGGCACAAGAAGGGCGTCGCCGTCTACGCGCGCACGCGCCGGCGCGTGGGATGGGTGGCTGAGGCGCTGCGGCGGCACGGCATCTCGGTGGCGATGCTGCACGGCGACCGCTCGCAGCGCCAGCGCGATCTGGCGCTCAAGTCATTTGCCGATGGCGATGCGGAGGTGCTCGTCGCGACCGATGTCGCCGCGCGCGGCCTGCACGTGCCGCGCATCCGCACCGTGATCAACTACGACGTGCCGCTGATGCCGGAGGACTTCGTGCACCGGGTCGGCCGCGCGGGCCACGGCGGCGGAGCCGCAGAGAGCCACACCTTCGTCGGCGAGGATGAGCGCGAGGCCTGGAACCGCGTGCGTGGGCTCGTGCCCGGCGAGATCGCCAGCGCTGTGCTGCCTGACCTCGCGCCGTGGGGCAGGGCAGCTGCCCGGGCACCAGTCGACGCGGCGACATCGGCCGGCGGGCAGCCAGCGGCGCGTCCAGCCAGCGCCTCGCGCGGCCGCGACCAGCGGAGGAGCGATCCCCAAGGCAAGGGTCCGCGGACCGGCAAGAGGGGCAGCGGGCAAGGCGAGCGGTCGGGCAAGGCACGCCGTGCCGCCAAGCGGCCGCTGCGCGGGGCACGTGATGCGGGCGCCACAAAGGCGTCCACCGACGGCGCATCGTTCCGGGGTCTTGCGCGGCGTGCGCCCATCCAGCCCGGCACGGCCGTGGGCCGAGGCGTGCGGACCGCGGGCCGATGAGCGGGCTGGTCGCAGTGCTGTCGGTGGCGCTCGGGGCGCTCACCAGCCTCGCGGTCCCCGGTGCGGGCGTCGCGCTCGACGCGGACCCAGTGCCAGAGCCGCGCGACCTCGCGAGCGACGGGCACGCGCTCTTCGTCGTCGGTCGCGCGCACATGCCCGGGCTGGCATGGGTCAGCGTCTGCAGGGAGTCGACGCTCGTGCACCAGGCGACGATCGAGGCGGCCGACACCGCACGGGCTGCGCATCACATGGCGTGGCCTGACGGCGACGAGGTGCTCGGCATGCTCTCGGTGGGCTGGCCCTGGCCATTCATCGACATGACCTGGATGCGTGGCGCGCGCGAGGACTTTCCCGCCGACCCGCGCGACAACCTGAGCGAGTCCGGGAGCCTGACCGACGCCGTCCGCCGCGCCGTCAGCGCCAACCCGCCGCCGAAGGTCACTCTCGTATGGGGATCCCTCGCGGCGAGCGCGGGCTCGCTCGCGGTGCCGTGGTGGCTTGCGCTCACACTGGCAGCGCGGGCAAGACGATCCGCACCAGCACGTACAGCCCGATCGTCAGCGCGATCATGATCAGCATCACACGAAGGCTGAACCAGGCGACCTGCCCCCAGAAGCGCTCGACGCTCCCCGCCCGGATCGACTTGTAGGCGATGGAGATGCCCACAATCAGGGGGATCGACAGGAGCCACCAGGCGTTGCCGATGCCCCGGATCGGCTCGAGGAACGGGATCCACGCGATCGCCGGGAGGCCTGTCATGGCATCACCGGAGCAGGTCGGGCGATCGGGGGCTGGTACCTCGGCCGCACCAGGGCATCGAGCAGCACCACCACGTTCATCAGCCCAGCCATCGAGCAGTAGAGGATGGCGATCTCATGCACGCTGGTCACGCTGCGGAGCGAGCTGACCTTCGCGCCGGTGGATCGAGGCACCATCGGGGTGGGCGCATCGAGCATCTCGCCGACCGACCCGCTCTTGACCCAGGCCGTGTTGACCCAGTCCGCGGCAAACGCGATAGGGCCGGCACCCGCCTGCGCCATGAACCAGAGGTGGTTGTCCTTGCGGTCCACCACCCCCACACCCCCGATCAGCACACCACCCAGGAAAAGACCCAGGATGCCGACCATCGCGAAGATTCCGCGCTGCACGTGGCCAATCCACATGTGACCGAGCCCCGGCACCAGCCACCCCATGATGGCTGCAACCCAGTTCAGGCCCTCGTCGTCGGTCACATCTGCCACGCGGCGAAGACTACAGTAGGGGCATCGGAGACCTTCGAGGCACCGACCAATCCAGGAGCACGCGATGACAGGCAAGCAACCCACTGAAGGCATCCCACCCACCGGCCATAGCGGAGTCGTCGACCGCCGGTCAGGCCTTGATCGCCGTGCCCTCAGCGAGGCGTCACCCACCAACCTCGAGCGCCGCCGCGGCCCCGGTCGCCGCCTGACGGACTTCATCCGCAGCGCCGAGGAAGGCGAGATGAGCCAGGAGCAGTTCCTGTTCCTGCTGGCGATCGACACCTTCAAGCGGGTCAACCAGAAGACATTCCCCTCCTGGACCGATGTCCTCGAGGTGATCCGGAAGCTCGGCTACCGCAAGACCATGCCCAGCGAGCTCAATCTCGGCTCGCGAGCCAAGGACTGGACTGAAAAGCCAGACGCCCCGGCAGGCGTCCACAAGCTCGCCCCCAAGGAGGAGTGAGCCCGCCGGTCACTTCTTCTTGAAGTGGTCGGCGTTGATCTGGATGTACTTGGACCACTCGGCCGGCAGGTCATCCTTCGGGAAGATGGCCTGGACGGGGCACTCGTCGACGCACAGCCCGCAGTCGATGCAGGTGTCGGGGTCGATGTAGAGCTGGGTGGCCTCGGCGTGGTCGGACTCGCCCTTGGTGGGGTGGATGCAGTCCACGGGGCACACTTCGACGCACGAGGCGTCCTTCACGCCAATGCAAGGTTCAGCAATGATGTGGGGCATGGGTCGGGAGAATCATAGCCATGGGCATCAGGCCCAAAAGCGACGGAAGCCGGCCTCAAGCCGGCTTCCGTCGTGATTGCTTGCGAAAGCGAGAGAGAGCGCTTAGCGGCTCTTCTTCGCGGTCTTCTTCGCAGCCTTCTTCGCAGCCTTCTTCTTCTTCTTGGCCATGGTGTGGCTCCCTTTCGAGTTACGCTTCCGTGTCGGAGTGAGAGGCGTCCCGCGTAACTAGGCTGCCTCTCATTGCCATGTCGAAGTTATCGACGGGCGAGTGAACCGTACTTGAGGGAATGAGAACCGCTTTGAGCGCATTGTGTCAAGTACCTCGCAAAAAATTTGAAGCCGCAGGCTGGTGACGGAGCGCCGCGGCATGCTTGAGCTCTCTCGTCACGGCATCGCGCTGGCCACACGCGGGCACTCTGAATGATCAGGATTCTCCTCAACGGCGCAGATGGTCGGATGGGCTCGCGGATCGAGTCGCTGTGTGCCGATCAGGCGCGCGGATGCCGCATCGCATGGCGCCGGACATGCGCATCGGGCGCGGATTCGGGTGCCGAATGCGATGTCGTGGTCGACTTCTCCTCGGATGCTGGACTCCGGGACGCGATAGGCCTTGCGAGAGGGCGCCGCGTGCCGCTTGTGTCGGGCACAACGGGACTTACGGATGCCACGCGCACGATGCTCGCGGACGCGTCGCGGGAGATCCCGGCGCTCCACTCCGCCAACATGAGCCTCGGCGTCGCGGTCATGCGCAGGCTCGTGGAGGACATGGCCTGCGCCCTGCACCGGGCCGCGGGCACCGAGTTCACCATGGAGATCGTGGAGACGCATCACGTGCACAAGCTCGATGCGCCCTCCGGCACCGCGCTCGCGCTGGCGGGCGCGATCGACCGCGGTCTGTCGAGCGGTGGCGCCACGGCTGCGCACTTCGACCGGTCACGGATCGAGTCGGTCCGGCATGGTGAGGTGATCGGCGACCACGAGGTCCGCGCGCGGGGTCCCGGGGAGATCCTTGGAATCACGCATCACGCGGTGAGCAGGGACCTCTTCGCCCTTGGGGCACTTCGGCTCGCGGCGTGGATCGTGAAGCGGCCGCCCGGAATGCATACCGTGGACGACTGGCTCGCGGAGCTGCTCGCGCGAGCGCGCCAAGGCACACGACCATGACCGCACCCCAACAGAAGTCCGGCCCCAATTCCCTGGACGTCCCGCGCGCGGGGGCACTCGCGGACAACCTCATGATGCACACGCTGTCCTGCGGCATGAGGCTCGCGCTCGAGCGCAGCTCCACGGTGAGCAGTGTGGGCGTCGCATGGCTTCTCCCGGTCGGCAGCGCGGGGGACCCCGACGGCGCCGCAGGTGAAGGCGAGTCGACCCTCCTGGCGGAGCTCATCACGCGAGGCGCCGGTGACCTGGACTCGAGGGCCTTCAGCGAAGCGCTTGACCGGGTGGGCGCGCAGCGCAGCTGCGGCACCACCGCCTACCACACGCTTGCCACGATGACGGTGCTCGGCAGCAGGATCGGGACGGCGCTCGACCTGCTGTGCACGATGGTGCGCAATCCGCGCCTCGATGCCGATGCGCTTGAGCCCGCGCGGTCACTCGCGCTGCAGTCGCTCGCATCTCTGGCGGATGATCCGGCGCACCTGGTGATGCTGAGGCTGGCCGGCATCGCCTTGCCTGCGCCCTTCAACCGGACCAGCTTCGGGCACGCCGATGGCCTGAAGGCGCTCACGCTCGAGGGTCTTCGTGCGGCCTGGGCCAGGCGGTGCGTTCCCCGGGGCTCGATCCTCGGCATCGCGGGCGCGATTGAGCCGCAGCGCATCATCGACCAGCTCGAGCGCAGGCTCGCAGGCTGGGGCGGCGAGTTCACGGAGCCCGTGCCGACGGCGACACCGTCCCGCGGCGTGCTGCACGTGCCGCAGCAGAGCGCGCAGGCCCACATCGGGCTTGCGATCGACGCGCCTCCGGAGGGCGATCCCCAGAGCCTTGTGCACAGGCTGGCCGTGAAGGTCATCGGTGGCGGCATGTCCAGCCGCCTCTTCACGGAGGTGCGCGAGAAGAGGGGTCTCTGCTACTCCGTGGGCATGAGCTACGCCGCGGGCCGTGACCGGGGCATCTCGCAGGTGTACGCAGGCAGCACGCCCGAGCGCGCCGCACGCACCCTCGAGTGCATACGCACGGAGCTCGCACGTGCAGCCTCAGGCGTGAGCGCGGAGGAGTTCGCGGGCGCGATCGTCGGACTCAAGAGCAGGCTGGTCATGCAGGGCGAGAGCTCGCTGGCCCGGGCGTCCGCGATCGCGGGAGACGTGTTCAGGACTGGCCGTCCACGGTCCCTTGCGGAGATGGCCGCCGAGGCGGACCGCATCTCGCTCGGGTCGCTCAACGAGCACATGGCGCAGGCATTCGGCGCTGACCGCATCAGCCAGGCATCGCTGGCCGTGGTGGGACCCGCCGCCCTGCAGTGAGGGCGCGATGCCCGCCCCCTATACTTCGCACCTCATGTACGAGGCGATCCCACTTCAGGCCGGCGTGCGCGTGCGCGTGACGCAGCAGATGCCGCAGGTCGAGAAGGTCTGGACCACCAGCGTCGAGGGCACGATCCTCCGCTGGCGGCAGGCCAAGACAGGATCGTGGTTCGCGCACAGCCAAGGCGACCGCCTCTGGCTCGACCGGCTCGAGCTCAAGCGCGATGACGGCGAGGTGATGGTGCTGAACCTCGACCGCTACTCGGTGATTGAGCCGGCGCCCTTGGCATCCTCGCCGCGCTGAGCCGCACACCGAGCCGGCACGCTCACGGCTGCGTGGGCGCGGGCTGCGGCACCGGCATGGGCCGTCCTGCGCTGTCGCGGGCATTCGGAGCGGTCGGAAGGCCCTTACGCAGGTTCGTGGGCGCACCTTGCGGCACGGCAGGTGCTGCCGATGCGCCCGGAGTCGGCTGGAGCTCGCCTGCGAGGGGCACCTGCCTCCACGCATCGAGAGTGATAGAGATGCTGCGCGTCTCCTGACCCCTGCGCACTGTCAGGGTGACCACGTCGCCGGGCGCGCGTGCGCGGAGGGCCGAACGGATGGCCGACGGCGTCGCCACCGGCGAGCCGACCATCCCAGTCACCACATCCCATGCCTCGAGCCCCGACTTTGCGGCGGGGCCGTCCGGAAGCACAGCGGTGACGATGCTGCAGCTCGACGGGTCGATGCCCGCATGGCGCGCGATGGCGGGTCCGGGCACCTCCAGGCGCGCGCCCAGCATGACCGGTGGCGCATCCGGGGCCACCGGAAGCGGGATGCGGTGCAGCGTGTCGCCCGAGCTCGAGACGATCTCGACTGCGTCATCGGAGTGCTTGAGGTGCTCGTCTGCGACCTGCGTGCCGTCAATCCACACGGTGGGCCGCTCGCCCGTCAGCACCACGTCGATGCGGGGGCGCCGCTCCTGCTGCGGGGCAGGCTCGGCCTGGGGCTCTGCGGTATCGGTCGTGGGCGCCGAGGCGCATCCGGCCACAGCGACAAGGGCGATCGGTGCAAGCGCGCGGACCATGGATCCGATGCTAACTGGGCGCGCGCACGCACCCGTAGGATTGCGGCATGGATCGCGCGCGCGCGCCAAGGTCACGCATGAGGGGTGCCGTGACTGCCCTATGCGCCGCTGCAGCGTTGCTGGCGCCGGTCAGCTGCGGCCCGCCGGTCGCGGACTCCCCGAGGACATGGCCCTACGGACCGGGCGCCATGCGCATCCACCCGATCACGCGCATGGCGCCATCTGCGTCCGCCACGCCCGGCAGGGTGCAGGTGCGCGTCGAGTTCACGGATGAGGACGGGTTCACGACTCGCGCGATGGGCCGCCTGACCGCCACGATTGAGGTGCCGGGGCGAACGCCGCAGGTGGCATCAGTGGCCCTGAGTGACCGCACCGCCAATCGCGCATCGTGGGATGCGGCCACGCGCACCTACCTGATGTCCGTCGATCCCGAGACGCCGATCGTGCGCGGCACGGCCGTGACCGTGCGTGTGCAGTGGGACCGCATCGATGGTCGCATCCAGCGTGACTCGCTGGTGCTCACCGCGCCGTAGCGTCGCGCTGGCGGAACTTCTCGGTGTACTTGTCGCGCAGGCGGGTCTGCCTCGACTCGAGCTCGATCGCACGGCCATCGATCCATGCGCGGCGGACCGTGGACCGGAGGTCCAGCGGGTCGCCCTCCACAAGGATGACCGATGCGCGCGCGCCGGGCGCAAGCGTGCCGAGTGCGCCATCTCCAGAGCCCAGGCCCACAATGCGCGCCGGCTCTCGCGTGATTGCGGCGACCGCGAGGTCGCGCGGCATGCCGTACGCCACCGCCATCGCAGCGTGCTGCGCCAGGTTGCGGTCGTTCGATGGCTCGTCTCCGGTCGCGATCGCCACACGGATGCCCAGCGCCGCAAGCCGCGCAGGCAGCGTGTACGGCGCGTCATAGGCCTCGTGATCGAACCGCGGGAGCCTCATCACGCCGGTCACGACGACGGGAACGTCGCGGGACCGCAGGAGGTCCGCCACCTCCGCTGCGCCTTGCCCGCCGACGATGACAGGCCGCATGCCGAGCTTCGTGGCCCACAGCACCGCACTCTCGATCTGTCCTGCGCTCGACGCCTCGATGAACACCGGAGTCTCTCCGCGCATCGCAGTGCGCATGCGCTCGAAGCGGATGTCCGGCGCGATGGTGGGATCCGCGTCGCGCGCCGCCACGTACGCCTTGGCCTGCTCGACGAACGCGTTGATGGACTGCAGCGCCTTGGTGCGCTCCTCCTCCTGCCGGTCAGGATCGCGCGAGGTCGCCCAGCGCGGCGCTGGCTCCGTCGCCGGCCACCGGATCACGAGACCCGCGTCGGGAAGGAGCGCCAGGTCATCGACGTTCCACCCGTCGAGCCTGATGAGGCTCGCCTGGCCGCACATGAGGCCCCCCTCGGGGAACACCACCGCGCCAAGCACACCACCCATGCGCGCGACCGGGATCAGGTCGCTGTCGGGATTGATCGCAATGCTCGCGCGAGTCTCGGGGTGGAACTGCCCCGTCTCGGCGCGGTCGTCGGTCGCCTTCACCTGCAGCGTCTCGACGAGCCCAAGCGCGGTCGCCATGGAGATGTAGCCAGGCAGTACGCGCATGCCGGTTCCGTCAATGGCCTCGCATGCGGCGGCATCGATGGCGGGGGCGCCGGCTGCCTTGCGGGATGCGTTGACGGCCGCCATGTCGGGCTTGCCTGCGCCGACCGAGACGATGCGCCCCGCCTCAAAGAGGATGTGGCCGCCCTTGACGGGCTCGACCGCGCCGGCGAGCCCCTCGAGCGTCACGCCGGTGATCAGCACGGGCTTCGACTGCGGCGGCGCGGGGATCTGCGCGCTCTGCGGCGCAGCCAGCGGCGCGGACGCGAGCCCTGCGGCGACGGCGATTGGCGGGAGGAATCCGGTCAGTCTCATCGAGCACCTCCTTCGGTGCGTGCGGTCGCAGCGTGGCTGTGGTCCGTGCATGTGGCGGCGCACGATGCGCCACTGCCTGACGTGTCATGTGACGATGCGATGCCGGCGCCGTGGCGGTGGCCGCATCCGCAGTCGCCTGCCATGCGCGCATAGCGGGCGTCGACGCCGCGCCTCCAGCAGTCGAGCGCCCATGGCTCGTCGAGGAACTCGTCACCGAAGGTCGACGGCGGCACGGGAGGCGCACTGTCGCGCGCGCCATCGGGCTTTCCTCGCCGGCCTCCTCCGGAGCCTCCGCCATCCTCGATGGCGGCCACGATGAGCGCACGCCGCAGCTGCTCGCGCGCAGGCCGTGCGGCGAGATCCTCGTCGCGGTCGAAGTACTTCGCGCCCTCGATCCACGTCTGCAGCGCGATCGCCATCGGCGAGAGTGGCTCCGCGCTCCACACGACAAGGTCCGCGTCCTTGCCCACCTCAAGGCTCCCGGTGCGCGTGCCGATGCCGAGCTGCTGCGCAGGGTTGATCGTGACCAGCTTGAGCGACTCGTGCGGGTCGACGCTGCCGTACTTGACGGCCTTCGTCGCCTCGGTGTTGAGCCTGCGCGCGAGCTCGTCGCTGTCGGAGTTGAAGGAGACGTTGACGCCGCGCGAGCGCATCATCGCGCCCGCCCACGGAATCGCATCCATCACCTCCATCTTGTAGGCCCACCAGTCGCTGAAGCAGCTGGCTCCGGCACCGTGCGCCGCGATCTCGTCGGCGACCTTGTAGCCCTCGAGCACGTGCTGCAGCGTGCCCACCGTGAAGCCCATCTCCTTGGCGAGGTTGAGCAGCATCACGATCTCGTCCTGCCGGTAGCTGTGGCAGTGCACGAGCCTCTTGCCCTCGAGGATCTCCGCGAGCGCCTCAAGCTCGAGGTCCCGGCGCGGCGGCATGGCCTTGGCGCGCTCGGCCACCGGAAGCGCCTGATGGCGAGCCTGCGCCTCGCGCCACGCGCGCGCGGCCTGGAAGGAGTCGCGCATGTAGCTCTCGACGCCCATGCGCGTATTGGGGTAGCGATTCGGGGGCCTCGTCACATTCTCGCCGAGCGCGAACTTGATGCCGGTAGGCGCATCGGCCACATGCATCTGCGCCATCGGTGCGCCCCACTTCACCTTGGTGACGGCGTTCTGCCCGCCGATCGGGTTCGCGCTGCCATGGAGCTGGTTGACGCACGTCACGCCTCCGGCGAGCTGCCTGTGCCAGCTGATGTCATCGGGATCGAGCACGTCCTGGATGCGCACCTCAGCCGTGTTCGCCTGCGTGAACTCGTTCACGCTGCCGTCGATGCCGGTGTGGCTGTGGCAGTCGACGATGCCCGGCGTGATGTGTCGGCCCTCGCAGTCCACGACAATCGCGCCCGGCGGCGTGGCGAGCGAGGGCCCGATCGCGGCAATCTTGCCCTGCTGCACCACGACATCGGCGCGCTCAAGGATGCCGGCTCCCGAAGCGGTCCACACCGTGGCGTTCCTGAAGTGCACGTCCTGCGGCACGGCGCGCGCCGCACGGCCTGCATCGGAGAACGGGTAGGCGGTGGGGATCTCGGGAAGCTTGCGCGGACCCTTGGGCGCATCGTCTGCGGCCGCGGTCTTCGTGGCATTGTCCCCGTCCGCCTTGGCATCCTGCGCGGCAGGCTGCTCGCCCGCCGCGACCTTCGCGCCAGGCTCGCCCGCGCCGGCAACTGCCGTGGCGCCAGCTGCTGCACCCCCGGCCTGCTGCGGCTCCACGACCTTGCCGTCAACGGGAGCGGTCGGCTTCTGCGCGATCGCCACGCGAAGCGTCGGTCCGCTGACGGGCTCCAGGTCCACGAGCAGTGCGCCATCGACCACCCGGCCAGCGCACCGCAGCATGCCAGCCTGGCCGAACGCAGCGCCGTCGATCACGAACGAGATGCGCGGGCCATCCACCTTCACCTTGGTGGCGCAGGTGCGCTTGGGCTCGCCCTCGCCTTGCGCGGGCACGGTCACGCACAGCTCCGGCTTGTCGATGTCGATCGACACCTCGCGCGTCGATCCGTCCGCCAGTGTGGCCACGCATGGTCCGCTGACGCCAAACTCCGGTGCACGGCTGACGTGATGCTGGCGCCCCGCCACCCACACGGCGCGGACCTTCGTCTTCTCCGCCATCGGCTCGCCGGTCATCACGACCAGGTTGGCCATGCGGCCGGGCTCGACGCTGCCGAGCACGCCCTGGAGCCCAAGCATCTGCGCAGGCGCCACCGTGAGCGCCGCGAGCATCTGCTCGGCGCCGAGGCCCGCATCGCGAGCAGACCTGATGCGCGCCGGGAAGTCGGTGCGGTCCGGAAGCCGTGCCGTGGTGAGCGCGACGGGCACGCCTGCCGCGACCAGCCGCGATGGGTTCGAGGGCGCGAGCGCCCACGTCGCCAGGTCGCGCGTCGACACCGCATCCGCGACGCGCGGCGAGCTCAGGTCCGGTGCGCGCGGGAAGTTGACCGGGAGGATCACCGGAAGTCGGGTGGCCACGAACTCGTCGAGCCTCCGGAACTCCATGCCTGACCCGAAGATTGCGGCGCGCAGCCCGAACTCGGATCCGATCGCTGCGGCCCGCAGCGCATCAAGCTCCGTGGACGCGTCGAAGATCACCGTCTCGCGTCCGCGCGCGACGCCCGCGAGCGCATCAAGCGCAGGGGCGGCCGCAGGCGGGTCGTTTCCGGTAGGGCTTGTCGTCCACACGTCCACGCAGTCGGCACGCCACCGCGCATCGTGCATCGCCTGCCTGATCAGCGCGATCGCGCCCATGAGCGAGCGCGGGTAGGCGATGGCCGACGTGTCGTCGGGACGCGGGCCGCCCGGTCCGGAGCCCCGGTCGCTGCGCCCGAAACCGATCGCGTGGCCAGGCGCCCCGCCGATCGGCGTGATGCGCGACGCGTCCTCGTCGAGAGGCAGCACTGCACCACGGCCCCGCACGATGCCCTGTCCCGGATAGGCGGCCGCGACCGTGAATCCCATGCCGCGCAGCTGCGTGCGCACCTCGGCGGGTATCGGGATCTCCGCCGCATTGACCTGCGGCACCACCTGCGGATTCCAGTACGAGCCGGGCTGCGCGGCGGCATCGCGCGCGGCCTGGGCGCTGTCCAGCACGAGCATCGGCTCGATGAACCCGGCGCATACCACGAGTCCCTTGGCGTCATGCACCGTCGTGCCATCAGGGACCTTCACCGATGAGGATGGGCCTACCGCCTCGATCCATCCGTCCCGCATCACGATCGTGGCATCGGAGATCGTGACGCCCGGCCGCACGTGGACCGTCGCACCGGCAAGCGCATCTCGGCGCACGTCGGAGGGGCGAGGTCCGTTGGCCGGCGCGACCTGTCCGTGAGCGAGAAGCGCGGGCACCAGAAGTGCCGCGGCGCACGCGTGCATGCTGAGGGGGATCACCCCCAAAGTCTATGGGTGTGGGCTGCGAACGCGACGATCCGGACGGGTGACGAAGTGCCCCAGGCCCGCGGGCATGCCATCCCGACCACGGCGTCCCGAAGCGCACGCGCGCGCAGGAAGACCGGGATCAGATGCCGTCACGCTCGGGATCGATCTTCAGCTCGTCGAGCATGCGATCGATGGCGGCCGCGAGGCGGTGCTCCGTGTCGAAGGTGCCAGCGGCGATCATCGCCTTGAGCTGGCTGACGCGGTCCGGACGGACATCAGGCATCGCGCGGAGCCTGACGAGGTGCCGTTCGCGGCTCTCCTCGTGGCACGCCGGTGCGCCGCCGGGCAGAGAGGGTGATTCGATGGTGGCCTGCGACATGAAGTGGTGGCTCGCTCGCGGTGCGGTGGTGGCCCGGTCGGACGGGACGCTGTGGCTTGACTGGACGGTCATGGCGATCTCCGTGAACGAAGGCCTGCACTTCCTTGCGGCCCGCGTCCTTGGCTTCGTCAGACACATCCTGTGGGGTCTGATGCGCCGAGGACACCGCAACTGGTGGCCTTGGCGTAACCATACGTATCGTCGCGCGCGAGTCCAGTTCTTCAACGAATTCCGATGCGGTAATGAGATTGACAAATGGTCGCTCCATCGGGAGTTATGCTCCTCCACACGACGCCCGATGAATGCTGCGAAACCATGCTTGAGGCGACTCCGAGCGGGTGCCTGCGCCAGCCTGACCGCGATGGCCGTGGCCGGGTGCGGACCCGAACCATCCCCTCCGGGCGGCTCCAAGGTCTCGGCGACACGGGATGCGCAGTCGCTGCAGTTTGACGACCCCATCGACGAGCCCCCGACCCGTGTGCGCACCCAAGCCAGCACGCCGCAGTGGTCGACAGGTGGGGACGCATCGGACATGCGGCCCGCGAGCGCGCAGCGTGCGGGAACTTCGGCGCCAGCGCGGACGCCGCGGGATGCAGCGTCATCAAGGGCCGCACCTGCGCCGGCGCCCGCATCCGCCAAGACTGATGCGCCCGCTGCGCGAGCTTCAGCCGCAGAACCCGTGGCGGCCACCGCGCCCGCTGCACCGCGGGCCACCGCGCCGCGCGCGGCCGCACCAGCAGCCGCACCGCGCGTCACGGCGACGGCAGGCGACAGCGGCGCGAACTGGGGCATCACACTCGCCACCTTCACTGGAGACGGCCATCGGCAGGCTGCGGAGCAAGCGCGAGCGAGCATCGCGCGCCAGTACATCGAGCTCTCCGATACGTACGTGCGGAGCAACTCCTCGGGATCGGTCGTGATGGTGGGGCGCTTCACAGGCCTCGACGACCCGGCGGCGAAGCCGCGCGTGAAGGCAGTGCAGGAGATCCAGGATGCGCGTGGCGGCCGGCCCTTCGCGCGCGCGATCCTTTCGAGGCTCGAGGGTTCGCGCCGCGCGGGTCCGCTCTCGCCATCGGACCTCCGATCAGCGCGCGCCATGAAGCCCGGCAATTCCACGCTCTACACGCTGCAGGTGGCGCTCTGGAGCGACTTCGGGTCGGGGGAGGTCTCGCCCGAGGAGATCCGGCGCAGCGCCGAGGGCTACTGCGCGCGCCTGCGCTCGCAGGGGCATGCCGCGTTCTACTACCACGATGAGGACCGCCGCATGAGCATCGTCACCGTTGGCGTGTTCGGTCCCGAGGCGTATGACGCGCGCACCACGCTCTTCTCGCCGGAGGTGGATGAGCTGATGGCGAAGTTCCCGGCGATGCTGGTGGCGGGAGAGGAGCTGCTGGTGAGGACCGACCCGCGCGACCCGAGTTCGAAGATGCTTCCGCAGAGGCCGATGCTCGTGGAGGTGCCGCGCTGACGCGGCACGGCGATGGCCACACGCAAGCCCGCAGCGCCACGCGCACCGCGCGCGACCAAGGCCCACAGGGAGCCTGCCGGCGAGGTGTCCGTCGAGTCCGGCGGCGACCTGCGCATCCGAGAGCTTGCCGCGACATCGCTCGACGGCACGCTGCTGGGACACGCAGGAGCGCGCACACTGCTCGGCGGCGCGCTGGCGTCGGGCCACCTGCATCATGCCTGGATCCTCCATGGCCCGCCCGGCATCGGGAAGTGCACGCTGGCGCTTCGCCTTGCCGCGCTGCATGTCGATCCCGAGGCATCGGCCGACGATGCGCGCAGCTTCGCGCCGCCGCGCGGCACGCGCAGCGCGGAGCTCCTGCGCGCGGGCACGCATCCTGACATCGGGCTGATCCGGCCTGACCTGGCGTCGTCGAGCGCAGACCGCGCGATCCGCGAGCGCAAGCAGACGAACATCCCGGTGGGGCTCCTGCGCGAGCACCTGATCGGGGGCACTGACAGCGAGGGCCGCGTGCTCGAGGCGCGCGCGTACCGGTCAAGCTTCCTCGGGCGCGGCAAGGCGTTCATCATCGACGAGGCCGAGATGCTCGAGGCGGACGGCCAGAACGTGCTGCTCAAGACGCTCGAGGAGCCGCCGCCCGGCACGCTCATCATCCTGGTCACCTCGAGCGCTGACAGGCTGCTGCCGACGATCCGCAGCCGGTGCCAGCGCGTGAGCTTCACGCCGCTGTCGGAGCCGGAGATGGCGCAGTGGGTGCAGTCGTCGCTCGATGTGGCGGACCCTTCGGAGCGTGCATGGATCGCGGCGTTCGCCGAGGGGAGCCCCGGACTCGCGCGCGTAGCTGCGGCGCATTCGCTGCGTGCCTGGAGCGCGGAGATCGCCCCGATGCTCGACCAGATGGTGACCGGCACGTTTCCTGCGAGGTTTGCCGACCGCGTGAGCGAGCTTGCGTCAGGCGTGGCCGAGTCGGCGGTCAAGCGCGACGAGGGCGCCAGCAAGGAGGCTGCCGGCCGCCGCGCCATGTCGCTGTGCTTCTCCGTGATGGGCCGCACGGTGCGCGAGCGCATCGCGTCGCATGCGCGCGGCGCCGCGGCGCCGGGGACACTGGATGCGTGGAGCGCGCTGCCTGGCCTGATTGCCGAGGCCGAGCGCACGCTGCGCTCGAACGTCGCGCCGAAGTTCGCGCTGAGCGCGTTCGTGTCGAGCGCGATGGAGAGCGCGAGGTAGCGCGCCATGGCCATCCCGAAGCTGGAGATCGAGCGAGTCTGGCTGCTCAGCGCCATGCCTGCGATCCCGCGGGGCGCCGAGCGATGGATGATCGAGCAGGGATACCTCGATGCCGCCTCCGGCACCGAGGGCCGGGTGCGCTCGATCACCCACCCCGACGGCCGGCGCGAGTTCGTGCACACGCTCAAGAGCGGAGAGGGCCTCGTGCGCGAGGAGTCGGAGCGGCCTCTCACCGCCGGGGATTTCGACAGGCTCTGGCCTGCGACGCTCGGTCGCAGGATCCGCAAGGTGCGTCACCGGGTCCGTGAAGGTGCGCTCGTGTGGGAGGTGGACGAGTTCCTCGACTGGCCGCTGGCGATGGCGGAGGTCGAGCTTCCCGACGCATCCGCCGAGGTGACCCATCCCGCGTGGCTGCGCGCCGTGCTGGGGCGGGAGGTCACCAGCGATCCGCGGTACCGCAACTCCGCCCTCGCCTTCCGGGGATTGCCGCCGGTAGGATCCTGACCCCATGTCGACGTTTCGATGCCGCATTGTGACGCCCGCAGACTCCGTGCTCGACGAGCCGGCCACCTACGCCAGCTTCCAGGCGCATGATGGCCAGCGAGGCGTGATGCGTGGCGCCGCCGCATTCCTCACCAAGCTCGGGGTCGGCGTCTGCAGGATCGAGACGTCCCAGGGCGCGCGCACCTACGCCATCGATGGAGGCTTCGCGCAGATGCAGGACGACACGCTGGTGCTGCTCGCCGACTCGGCCATCTCCGCGGACGCGGTGGATGCTGCCGCAGCGGAGCGCGAGCTGGCCGCATCCAACGAGCGCGCCCGCGAGACGCCGGCGCAGCCCTCGACGCCCGAGCAGCGCCTCGACATCGAGCGGTCGCAGGCCCGCGCGCGCGCGCGCGTGGCGATCTCCCGCCGATGAGCGACCTGACGCAGGCACCGGCCGAGACGGCAACCGACGAGGGTGCGGTGCGTGAGGTGCCGTGCGGCGACCGTCCGCTCGCGCAGCGCATCGAGGCGCTGCTGATGGCGGCCGACCGTCCGATGTCCGACGGCAAGATCGGGGACCTGCTCGGTCTCGCGGCAGGCGCTGGCGAGTCACCGGCACGCGCGGTGCGCGAGGCCATCGACCAGCTCAATGGGGAGTATGCGGCCACAGGCCGGACCATCCGCATCGAGTCGCTGGCTGGCGGCCGGCAGCTGCTCACGCTTCCCGCGTTTGCGCCCGTGGTATCTGCGCTCCGAGGCCAGAAGCAGCAGACGCGCCTGACGCAGCCCGCGCTCGAGACGCTCGCGATCGTGGCCTACCGGCAGCCCATCCAGCGCGCCGAGATTGAGTCGATCCGCGGCGTGGCCTGCGGCGAAGTGCTGCGCAGCCTGCTCGAGCGGCGGCTGGTGCGGATCGTGGGACGCGCCGAGGAGCTCGGAAGGCCGATGCTCTACGGCACGACCGCAGAGTTCCTCAAGGTCTTCGGGCTCGGCAGCCTCGCGGACCTCCCGCAGTCGAAGGAACTGAGGACCTGATCAGCGGCGGCGCCGGCGGCCGCCTGCAGCCGCGGCGAGCGCAAGCATCGAGAGTGCCCCAGGCGCGGGCACGACCTGCGCCGCAAATGCGCTCGTGATCGTGGCCTCCATGCCGGCAGTGAGGCTGAAGCTCAGGCGGACTCGGGCCGCGGAGGCGATCCCGCCGGTGTAGGGCTGTCCCGGGATGGGACTGCCGAAGGACTGGCTTGCCAGCGATCCGGTGAAGAACGGGTCGACGCTCGCGCTCGCATTGGAGAAGAGCGTTCCCAAGGTCGATCCGTCGAATGACGCGCTCCACAGCGGCCCAGAGGAGGTGAGGCCGCCCGCGAACGGGCTCAGGTTCACCATCGATGCCGCCGCAGAGCCTCCAACCAGCCACTCCGTCCCGCCGTCGAAGGTGCCGGGCAGCGCAATGTCGATCACGAAGCTCTGCGTGGATGCGGTGCTGTTCTTCACCACGAAGTTCCCGCCGAGCGACATCGATGTGCCGTTCCAGGTCACCGGAATGGCGTTCCATG
Organism: Phycisphaerales bacterium; assembly: GCA_018882625.1. GTDB lineage: Bacteria > Planctomycetota > Phycisphaerae > Phycisphaerales > SM1A02 > ZLKRG44. The sequence goes on from VERO01000002.1 coordinate 25,678, forward strand.
TCACGCTCGCGCCGTTGGCGGACCAGCTGCCGCTCCATGTCCACGAGTTCGCGGAGACAGGCGACCCGCTGAAGACAGCGCTCGCCGAGCCGGCAGAGGAATTCACCGCGAACGTCACGCCTCCCGGCGTGAACCCTGCAAGCGCAGGGGACACCGCAGCGCAAGCCAGCGCGCATGCAGCGGTCCATGAGGTGAATCTGTCCATGCCTGTCCCTCTTCCTGTCGGCAACGCGCACGCCTCCGCAGTTGCCGTTCCCTTGACCCTTCCTACCCCGGTTCACTCACCGGTCCGCCACCAGGCGTCCGGCGCACTGCAACCGCACCGCGAGTCTATCGGCGGCGCCGCCGCGGGCACGCCCACGCCATGGCGAGAAGGGCCACGGCGCCCGGTGCGGGCACCGGATTCACCACGAAGATGCTCGAGAACGATGCCGTGTCACCCGCGCTCAGACGGAATCGGAACTGGAGCGCGATCGATGAGCTCGCGCCAGGCCCGGTGAGCGAGCCGATCGGGTAGCCGAAGCTCTCGGCCCCGAAGCTCGTCGACCCGAACGCCGTGGACACCCCAGCCGAGGTGCCCGTGAGCAGCGTGCGCACAGGCGCGTTGTCGATGAACGACGTGTAGATGGACCCGCCGGAGATGCTCGACATGAGGGCTGAACCATCGCCGTTGGAGTCGGTCACCGTGCCTGAAACGCTGCCAGCGATGAACGACTGCTTTGGGATCTCAGGGGAGATCGGCAGCACAAAGTCGACGACGTACTCGCGGGCCTCGCTGGAGTCGTTGCTGACCGTGAACGTGCCCTGCACGAACGGGTCCGGATCCACGAGCATGTGCCACGTCAGCGTGCTCCGCGTTGGCGTGGAGTACATCGCGCCCGTGGAGCGCCACACTGTCGGACCCACTTGCGTGACCGAGCCCCACTGGTGTGCAGGACCCATGAAGGAGCTGAACCCATCCGAGAACCCGACCTGGAAGTTCGGCGCTACCACGCCTGCATGAGCTGACGCCGCAACCCCAGCGCCAAGCACCGCAGCACAAAGACTCAGTCGAACCATGTCCCTTCAGCCTCCTCCGGATCCGCAATGCGAATCCGATGCACAACATCTTCCTCTCTTCCGCTCCAAGATGCGCTGTCGTAGGCCACGCGTGGGCGCAGGCAGCAGTCAGAGTCTCGCCTGCCCGCAACGGACCGCAGCGAAGACACCTCTTCCTAGCCAGCAACCTAGCCGCGATCGCATCTCAGGCAAGGAAATGCAAGGCAGAGTTGGCTGATTCCAAACAAAGTTCAGAATTTGAGCATCGCGAGATCGTTATAAGACACATGCGGCGAAGGGCATCCATCTGGTCCTGCTGATCCCAATGGCGCTCGTCCAAGGTCTGGTGCGTCGCGGTCGGGCCTGATCCAGTCATGCAGCACCGCCCTCACGGCGGCGAGGCTCTCGGCGACGCGCACGCCCTCCTTGAGGCCCTTCACGTGTCCCATCGTCTTCCCGTACCAGGAGATGCGCTTGCGCAGGCAGTCGAGGGCATGACGCTCATCGCTGTAGCGCTCGAGCAGCTCCACATGGCGCAGGATCGTCCGGATCTTGGCGTTCAGGGAAGGCTCCGGGGGGCACTCTCCGGTCCGGAGCAGCGCCAATGCGCGCCGGAAGAGCCACGGCGTCCGCAGCGCGCCGCGCCCGATCATCACGCCGTGGCAGCCGGACTCGCGCATGATCGCCGGCACGTGCTCCGGCAGCGTGACGTCGCCATTGCCGATCACCGGGATCGACCGAACTGCGGACACCACCTCGCCGATGCGCGCCCAGTCGGCCTGCCCCGAGAAGAGCTGCACTGTCCATCGCCCATGCACCGTCACTGCAGCGATGCCCGCCGACTCGAGGTCGCGCGCGAGCTGGGCCGCCACGGGATGCTCCGGGTCCCAGCCGAGTCGCATCTTGGCGGTCACCGGCACGCGGCCCGCAGAATGGCGCTCGACGGCGCGCACGATCCGCTCGGCCAGCGCGGTCGTGTTGGCGCAGTCGCGCAGCAGCAGCGATCCGCCGTGCTTCTTCGCGACCTTGTCGACCGGGCATCCCATGTTGATGTCGACGATGGTGGCGCCGTGGTCGATGGCCCACAGCGCAGCTTCGGGCAGCGGATCCTGCGAGTTGCCGTAGAGCTGCATGCCGCAGGGCTGGTCGAGGCCATTGGTCGCCGCGAGGTCGAGTGTGCGCCGTGTGCCCCTCAGGATGGCGTGGCAGTTCAGCAGGTCGGTGTAGGCGGCTCCCACGCCGCCTTCCTCACGGCACAGGATCCGGAACGCAAGGTCGCAGTGGCCGGCGATCGGCGCCAGGAGCAGGGGGGAGTCGAGCGTCACAGGACCGATGCGCAGCACGGCACCACGATAGGGTGCGATGCCATCGCGTCATAGCATCGCGCACCATGATCCACGTGTGCACTCCTGCCTGTGCCGTCCGCGCCATCGCACTGCTGGCCGCTGCAGGAGCGCTCACCGGATGCACCAACGAGTTCGTGGTCTCGTTCCAGGGCACCCGCTACCCGGCGGTCGCCGACACCGTGATCGTCGACGCGAAGCCAGAGGGATCCGGACTCATCGGCACCGCGGCGTTCGTCAGCGGCGGCAGCTTCGGGAACCCCGAGGCGATCGCGGCGGGACGGGAGGTCGGCGCAGACAGCGTGCGCTGGTGGCGCACGGTGGCCTCGCGTGCGGGCGTCACCGGCCAAGGCACCGTGAGCGGCGGACTGTCGCCGACCGGTCCGGTCTCCGCATGGTCGCCCGCGCAGCCCGGTCCGCTCTTCTTCAGCTACCAGGCGCGCTTTTACCGCAACGGCGTGGAGGACCAGGTGCCGGCCATCGATGCCGAGGATCGCGGTCCGGCACGCCGCACAGCGGCCAGCGGAATGGATGGCGCCGCAGCGCAGGTCGAGCGCGACTCGACTGCCGCCACTCAGGAGCAGGCGCAGGTTCAGCGCACCGAGGGCTCGGGAAGCCGTTCGCCCTGAGGCTGAGGCAGCTCTGCGAACATCACGCCTTCGCACACGTAGACACGGTCGCGGCGCCGGCCAGTGTCCTCGCGGACAAGTCCGCTCTCGAGGAACTTGTCCATCACGGCCTGCGCGGCCCTGAAGGACACGTCCATCGCACGTGCCGCGTCCTGCATGGTCATCCGGGGACGCGCCACGAACGCGTGCGCCAGCATGGTGGGATGGCGGGGCGCACGCATCGCCGATGCAGCCTCGAGAATCGACGCACGGCCTGCCAGCGCGCGCGCGAGACCCGTGATGGCGCGCGTCGCGTCGGCATCGAGGCTCGACACCGTCATGCGTACCCAGGACTCGTATGCCGCGCCCAGGTCGGGGGACTCGTCGGCACGAAGCGGACCGGCGCACTCCACGGGCACGACCGGCATGCCGGGCATGAGCGTGCGTGATGCGAAGACGCGGCCCGCGGCGAGCCTCGCGAGGAGCCCGCTCGACTGCTCGACAGGCTGCAGGAAGTGCATGGTCCACATGGTCCATGCCGCATCGAGCGCGCCGCGGATGACCTGCGCCTCGCCAAGCCGCGCGGATGAGTCGATCGCGCGATGCCACGACGCCAGCGCATCATGCAGCATGTGAGGCAGAGGTGGCACAGTGCTTCCGCCGCCCGACAGCTTCACGGATGGCCCGATCCATGCCGGCCCGCGGCGTGCGGCCGGGGCCAGCCGCGTGACCGAGGCCCAGTCGGCGAGCGATGCGCGCCAGCACACATCTGCGGACGCGCATGGAGCGCTGCCCTGGCCCGCGCCATCGCCCTCGCCGGACCACGCTGCACCCTCGGCGACCGCGGCCCGCGCGACGGCCCACGCGGTCAGGCGAGGCAGCACATCGGCCGCTCCAGGAGCGTGGAGGATCATGGCGGAGAGGGTGCCGGCGTGTTGCGCGAGGGTCACGGCCGCATCGGCGGCGCCAGGCGGCAGCGGAGCTGGCCGGGCCGGCTGGGGGAGGTAGGT
>VERO01000113.1 GCA_018882625.1 Phycisphaerales bacterium
GCCTCACCCATGCCGGCACGCCGTCAGGCCGCGCCGCCAGGCGCTCGAGCGCATCGAGGGTCTCGCCGTCATGCCGGACCACCGCGTCACGGCATCTCGACCCGATGGCCACGAAGGACGCGGCAGCGGCATCGAACATGGCCAGATCCCCGGCGCGCACGGCCTGCTCGGCGCGGGCGCGGGCTTCGGACAGCTGCGCGAGGGCAGGCGCCACGTCGCGCGACCATCGTGCCGAGTCGTCGCGCGCCAGTGAGTCGAGCGCACGCCGGTCCTCGTCGTCCTTGGCCTGTGCGCTGAGGATGCGCGCGCCGAGCTGCTCGAGCACCGGACGCAGCGACGCCAGCGAATCGGGCAAGGCATATGCAGGCGCCCGCAACGTGGGCGTCTCGCCGCGCTGCACCACCTCCGAGGCCACATCCCGCGGAAGCGCTTCCATCACCTCCACGGCGCCATCCTCGCCGACGATGCGCGCGATGGTGGGCATCGAGTCCGTGAGCTGCGCATAGGCGAGCGTACGGATCGCCTGCGCGCGCTCTGCGCCGACGGAATCCGCCAGCGCCGCCAGCAGCGCGGCGTCCTCCTCCGCCAGCAGCGTCTCCACGCCGGAGCCTCGAGGGCGCGGCCTGCCCGGCGCAGGCTCGCCGCCGGAGGGCACCGAACGCGATGCGGAGGGTGCACGGCGCGATGCGGATGCGCGACGGCGCAGCACCTCTGCCTCCACCTGCGTCCAGCGCGCGCGGGTGTAGGCATCAACCGAGGCGAGCGCCGCGTCGCGTGCGCGAGGATCGAGTGCAGGCATCCGCGCGACCACCGCCCGCATGAGCTGCGCGCGCGATGCCCACTCGCGCACCAGGTCCGGGTAGGCACCCGCCAGCATCGCACGGAGCACAGCCTCGCCTGCCGGTCCCGCCGCCGCGCAGTCCTCGGCAAGCGAGGCCTCGGCGGAGAGCCACGTGGCTCGGATCCCACGCTCCGCGGAGCGCAGCTCATCCACGTCCTCGCCTGCGTCAGCGCGTGACCGCAGCTGCGCGAGTGCGCGTGCGCTGTCCTCCGAGATCCGGGCGTAGGCCGATACGGCGCTGCGCAGCTCGAACGGCACGCCGCCCCGTGCGCTCGCACCGAGCGCATCGACGGCGCCACCTGCCTCGCGCGCGAGCTGCTCTGCCATCGCGCAGCGCCGCGCGCGGCGCCACGGCTCGAGCGCAGGTGCCGCCTCATCGCCGATCAGCGACCCAAGCCTGTCGAGGAATGCGCCGTCGACCTCCAGGCGCGCATCGATGTCCGCACCCGCGCCGGCACCCGATCCCGCCGGCCGCTGCCGCTCCGCCGCTGCCCACGCTGCGAGGTAGTCGCGGTGCGCCGCGCACACATCAGGCCACTCTGCCACCGCGATGGAGATCCGTTCGCCGCACCACGCGCGCACCTCCTCGAAGAGGATCGGGTCAAGCCGCATGCCAAACACCGGTGCGCGCGCATGAGCGGACGCCATGCCGAGCGCCGGCGCACGCACGCTGGCATGCGCAGCGCTGCATGTGGGCGCCATGACCGCCGCACCGGCGCACGGATCGGCCGCCGCACACAGGGCCATGATGAGGGCTGCGCACAGGAACCCGATGGGGATCGAGCGCACCACCCTTGCGGAGACCGGCGCTGGGCCGCCCGGCGAGTGCGGGTCGGTGCCGGTCCACGCGAGGAACTGCCGCCGCGCCTGCGCCACCAGCAGGGCCATGCCCGTCGCCACTCGAGCCCCACGCGAGCGCGCCTGCGTCACGAGCGGCGTCTCCTCCGGCACCGACACCATGTCGAGCACTGCCATCCCAGGCTCCAGCGATGCATCCGCGGGAAGCGGCGACGCGGACTCGTCAGGGCCTCCCCTCATGCCAACGGGTGTGGCATTGATGATCGCATCGAAGCTGCGCGTCGCGATCTCGTGCAGCGCACCGCCGGCGATCGATCCCCCCCGTGCGCCGGAGCTGGCATGTGCATCCCGCACGCCCAGCCCCGCAGCCGCCTCCACCGCCTGCTCGGGCCGCCGCGCGAGGATCGTCACATCGCTGCCCTCATGCGACATCGCGTAGGCGGCGGCGCGGGCGGCGCCTCCAGCGCCGATCACCGCCACACGGGCGCCGCGCCAACCTGAACCCTCCCGTGCCAGACCGCGCATCACCTCAGCGACTGCCGGCGCATCAGTGTTGAGCGCGCGTACCGACCCATCGAGCCCGAGCACCATGGTGTTCGCCGCACCTACGGCCACGCTCGCGTCATCAGCCTGGCCGCCGCACTCGAGCGCGTAGCGAAGCAGGTGCTCCTTGTGGGGATGCGTCACGCTCGCGCCCCTGAAGCCCAGTGCCGTGCATGCGCGCAGCTCGCTGACCGTGGCCTTGAAGGATTCCCAGCCGGGCGCGACCGGCAGGGGCACGTAGCGTGCATCGATCCCGTGCGCCGCGAACCACGCGTTGTGGATCTCGGGACTCCGTGACTGGGCAACCGGCCACCCGATCACGCCGTACACCGATGTCCCGCGGCCGACACCCCGCAATCGCCACGCGCCGGCGAGCTCACGGACGCTCGGCTGGCCCGGCGCCGTGGCCCCCTCGCCATCGGCATGCGCGTAGGTGAGGAATGCGCCGAACTTGGGCGCGAGCATCCGCGTCATCAGCCCGAACTCGCCCATGCAGATCGCCGCGGTGGGCTTGGAGCGCATCGCCAGCAGCTCGATGGCCTCCGTCACGTCGCGCAGGCTGCGTGCGCGCCACGCCACCTTCGCCACGGCGCACGCCGGATCCTGCCACATCTGCGCCACGCGGCGCGTGAGATCGTCGGGCCTGCCCGTGAAGTCGTGCGCCGAGACGATCAGCCCCGGCAGCCCGTCCCGCACCTGGCCCGGGTGGTCCACGCACAGGAGCACCTTCTGCCGGAGGTTCGCGCTGCGCTCGAGGCTCGAGAGCTCCACGTCGATGTAGCGCGGCGGGTGGTCGCCGGTGCAGACCGCCTCAAGGAAGGAGATGCGGTCAGCCTCTTCGCCATCCCATCCCCCCCCCTCCGCGGCGGCGCGGACCGTCACGATGCACGGCATCGGCGACTCGCGGACCAGTCGCCGGGCGGCCTCGAGCGCCCCAGTCTCCGCGGCGAGCGAATCCAGCCTCCACTCCACGAGGTCGGCCCCATCGGCCTTCGCCCGGGCAGCTCCCGCGAGCGCATCCGACACGGCATCGGGCCGGTCGACCGCGATGCTTGCGGCGATGAGCGTCACGTGAACGATGCTACGAGCGGCGAATACGATCGTGTCGTGAGCCAGCCAGCAGAGGAACGGATTGTGTCGGACGCACGCGAGTGGCTGCGGGGACACCTCAGCGGCTACATCAGGTTCGACGGCGAGCGCACGCCGATCAGGATCGTGGTCGGCCCCGACGGGTCCATCGTGATGCCGGCGATGGTCGCGATGCTCATCTCGACGGATGTCGTGCTCGAGCTGCCCAACGACGACGACGAGTCGATGCACCTGATGGTGACGCTCGAGAAGTTCGACGAGCACGGTCCGCACGGGGCACTGGCCGACCGCTGGCGGATCTACCACGGTGACCCGCCAGACGTGAACTGGGCGCGGTGCACCGTGGATGCGGCGCGCTTCGCCGGCTACTTCGTCGACGGCGATGCGCTGATGGCGCCGAATCCGCTCGCTGCCGGCGAGGCTGCCGCATGCAGGGAGATCAACCGTGGCGACCGCTCCGTCCTCGCCGCGGCAGCGCGGGCTTCGGGTGGGCATGAGCTCGCCGACCCGAGGGTCGTGGGGATCGATCCCGGAGGCTGCGACATCCGCAGCGACTTCGGCGTCGTGCGGTTGACATGGCCCGAGGCCATCAGCGAAGCATCGCAGGCTGCCGTGGCGGTGGCGCGACTGGCGGGCCAGCGCGCGTAGGGCCGCAGCGACGCCATGGCGACGCGTCCTGCGCCGCGCCAGTCGCATCGCGGCGGAAGCGGCTTGGGCACCGACGTCCATGCCCGTAGAATTGGCCGCCATGGGACATCACGAGAACGCGGTCGAGAAGAAGTTCGCGGGCAGCCTCAACTCCGCGATGATCGCCGACGGCGAGGCGAACGCTGCGCAGGAGTACGCCAACCAGTTTGGCCAGCCGGGCTTCAGCGATCCCACCCGCCTGTACATCACGCAGCGCTACGCGGGGTACACGCAGGAGAACCAGGAGACCTGGCAGGCCCTCTACGACCGCCAGATGGCCTACCTCGCGGACCACGCCAGCGACACGTACCTCGGCGGAGCGCGCGCGATCAAGCTGGTGCGCGACTACATCCCGCACCTCGAGGGCCCGCTGTCGGTCAACACGTTCCTCAAGCAGCTCACTGGATGGCAGAGCAAGGCGGTCCCGGGCTACCTGCCCGCGAAGAGCTTCTTTGCGTGCCTCGCGCGGCGCGAGTTCCCCACCACGATCGTCATCCGGCCGAAGGAGTCGATCGACTACCTGCCCGAGCCTGACATCTTCCACGACATCTTCGGCCACGTGCCGCTGCATGCGGATCCGGTGTTCGCCGACTTCCTGCAGACCTACGGCAAGGCTGCGCTGCTCACCGAGGATCCGTTCCACACCGAGCGCCTTGCGCGCCTCTTCTGGTTCACCGTGGAGTTCGGCCTGATCAAGGAGGGCGGACAGGTGAAGCTCTACGGCAGCGGACTGATCTCGAGCCCCGGGGAGAGCATCCACGCCCTGAAGTCCAAGGATGTCGACCGCAGGCCTTTCGACCTCGAGCGCGTCTGCGACACCAGCTTCGAGATCGACCACTACCAGCCCATCCTGTACGTGCTCGACAGCTTCACGCAGCTGCGCGATGCGATGAGCACCTACGCCAATCGCCTCATTGACGAGGCGTCGCGGCGCGCCACGCAGGCTGCGTAGGCGCCGGCAGGCACCGGCGGGCACCGCACGGCCACCCGCAACGCACGGAGACCACGATGACCACCGCCCCACGACACCCCGCGCCAGCCGCCGCAACCCGCGCATCCGAAGTCCAGCGACCGCCATTCCCCGTCAAGGAAGGCCCGATGCCGCTGGCCGTGAACGCGCTCGGCGACCCGACGGGATGGGCCAAGGACGGCACGGTGGCTCCGGCGGTGCCGCTCAATGCGTGGATCGAGGCGAACCGGCACATGATGAGGCCGCCGGTGTCGAACAAGTACCTCTACTCGGGAGAGGACTTCTTCGTGATGATCATTGCAGGGCCGAATGCGCGCAATGACTTCCACATGACGAACTCCGAGGAGTTCTTCATCCAGCTCAAGGGCGACATCGTGGTGCGCATCCGCGACACCGATGGCACCATCCGCGACGTCACGGTGCGCGAGGGCGAGACCTTCTTCATCCCGCCCAACGTGCCGCACTCCCCGATGCGCGGGCCCGACACGATCGGCCTTGTGGTCGAGCGCCGCCGCCCGCCCACCGAGACCGAGCACATCATGTACTTCTGCGAGAACTGCGGGGACCTCGTCTACGACAAGGAGTTCTCCTGCGCGGACATCGTGGTGGCCTTCTCGCGCGCGATGGAGGAGTTCTGGGCCGATCCTGCGCTGTGCACGTGCAGGCGCTGCGGCACGCGCATCGTGAAGCCGGCGCCACGAACCCAGGCGCCCGAGGCGCTGCGCCGCTGAGCGCGCGCCAGGCGATTGCATCATGCGGCGCCGCCGGCCCGGACTTGCGGCGGCGACCTCGCCGTGACACGCTGACCTCGCGCGGCATCGATGCGTAGGATCACGTTTCACATGCGGACCGTCCGCGCCATCGACCTGCACACGCACATCCTGCCCGAGCGCTGGCCCGACCTGCGCGAGCGCTACGGCTACGGCGGATGGGTCGCGCTCGAGCACCATGCGCCCTGCTGCGCGCGCATGACGGTCGACGGGCAGCTCTTCCGCGAGATCGAGAGCAACTGCTGGGATCCCGCACGCCGCATGAGCGAGTGCGACGCGTCCGGCATCGACATGCAGGTGCTGTCGACGGTGCCCGTGATGTTCTCCTACTGGGCGAAGCCGCACGATGCGCTTGACCTGGCGCGCATCCTCAACGACCACATCGCGTCGGTGGTGGCGCGTCACCCTGGGCGGTTCCTGGGGCTCGGCACGATCCCGATGCAGGACTCGGCGCTGGCCGTCCGCGAGCTCGAGCGCTGCATGCGCGACCTTGGCTTCCCCGGCGTGCAGATCGGCACCAACGTGCACGGACGCAACCTGGACGAGCCCGACTATGCCGACATCTTCGCGGCCGCCGAGCAGCTCGGTGCGGCGATCTTCGTGCACCCCTGGGAGATGCTCGGGCGCGTCGAGATGCCGCGGTACTGGATGCCGTGGCTTGTGGGGATGCCCGCGGAGACGACGCGCGCGATCTGCTCGCTCGCCTTTGGCGGAGTGCTCGACCGCCATCCGCGGCTGCGCCTGTGCTTCGCGCACGGCGGCGGCAGCTTCCCCTTCACGGTCGGGCGCATCGCCAAGGGATTCGCGGAGCGGCCGGACCTGTGCGCGACGCGCTCGAGCACCAACCCGCGCGCGCACCTCGGGCGGCTCTGGTTCGACAGCCTGGTGCATGATGCCGATGCGCTGCGCGAGCTGGTGCGGATCGCCGGCAGCGATCGGGTGGCGCTTGGGAGCGACTACCCGTTCCCGCTGGGCGAGCGCGAGCCTGGCTCGCTGATCCGTGCAGCTGCGGGGTTCGATGCGTCAACGCGCGCGCGCCTGCTGGCCGGCAATGCCATCGACTTCCTTGGGGTGGGCGCATCGCTGCGCATGGAGAGTGGCACATGACCGCACTGACCGATTGCCTCCATCTGGCTGCGAGCGACATCGAGCCCACCGAGGAGTTTGCGCGCTGGTGCGACGCGCATGACCCGCTCGCCCCGTTCCGCGACGAGTTCCACATTCCCGCAGGTCCGGACGGCCGGCCCGTGGCCTACATGGTCGGCAACTCGCTGGGCCTGCAGCCCAAGGCCGTGCGTGCGCTGCTCACGGAGGAGCTCGACGACTGGGCGAGGCTCGGCGTCGAGGGGCACGTGCACGCGCGCCGGCCGTGGGTGAGCTACCACGAGCTGTTCAGGGA
>VERO01000114.1 GCA_018882625.1 Phycisphaerales bacterium
GAGCAGGCGATCCGCGAGCCGCCGGTCCGATGGATCGTCGGGGCCACGCGCGCAGGTTCCGGCAACGGCCTCACTGCGCACCGTGCGTCCGACGCGGCTGAACAGCCGCTCCGGACTTGCAGCCACGAACGCCCGGCCAGCCCCGCACTCGAACAGCAGGTGATAGGCATCCGGCTCCTCCGCGCGCAGCAGCCGCATCACGTGCACCGGATCGACCATGGCGTCGGAGACGTAGCGTCGCGTGCGGGCCAGCACGACCTTCTCGATGCGGCCAGCGCCGATTGCCGCGAGCGCCGCATCGACCGCATCCGCCCATCGCGAAGGGTCGCCGTCGTCGCTCACGCGCCATGCCTGCGGGGGGACCGCTGCGCTGTCGCCCTTGCCCATTTCCTTCCGCTCGGCCGCATGCCCCGCCGCAGCTGCACCCGCTGCGACGATGAGCTCCGCGAGCGCCTCAAGCGCTGGCGCGGCCGCACCGACTCCATTCACGGCGAGCACGGTGACTCCGTGCATCGCACGCCACTCGACCGCAGGCACCACGATGCGCGTGGTCTCGAAGTCGCGCCACGCCTCACCAGCCGAATGGCCGTTGCGGAACGGCTCGAGCACCAGCGCCGCAGGATCCAGCGGCCCATGAGCGGCGCCAGACTCACTGGCCTTCCGCCTGCCCTCGCAGCCGGTCACGATCCCATTCAGCGCGGGATGCTGCCAGTCATGCGTGAGGAGCGCCCATCCCATGCCTGCGAGCTCGTGGAGGCCATCCCTGCTCCGGAAGAGGATGCGCCTTCCTGCCGGAACCGAGGAGAGCCAGCTGAGTGCCGCCGAGTCGCCCTGGGTCACGTCACACGGAACCGAATCCGGATCGATGACCGCCTCGATCCTCACCAGCCCGCGGCGCTGGACCTGACCCGCGCTGCACAGGTCGCGCAGCCGACCATGCAGTGCCTCGATGGCCTCGCGGTAGGCGAAAGGGCCAGGGAGTCGCTCGGCACACACGGTGGGTGTCAGTCGCGCACGCATCGGAATCGAGCGATCCTATGTGTGGTTCGAATCGTGGCGCTCGCACGACCGCGACACGGGATCCTCCATCGCGTGTTATAGGACACCGAGAACCCGATCCGAACCTCCGCCTCCACCCCGATACCTTGCAGGGCTCGCGATGAACTACCGGCGCAGAAAGCGGGCCATTCACCATGCCGAGGCGCATGCGGATGGTGCGTCCTCGGAAGCGGCGAGCGTTCTGCCGGAGCAGGGCGTGCCGCAGGGCGACGCGCAGCTCATCGAGAGCGACGCCCAGATCCCCGAGCTTGTCGCGCACATCCGGTCGAACGGGGTGTTTGCGTTCGACACCGAATTCATCGGCGAGGAGACCTTCCATCCGCGCATCTGCCTCGTGCAGCTCGCGACGACCCAGCGCATCGCGCTGATCGATCCGCTTCGCGTCGGGATCGACGCGCTCAAGCCAGTATGGGAGTGCGTGTGCGATCCGACCCTGCTGACGCTGGTGCACGCGGGAGGGCAGGATGTGGATGCCGCGCAGCGGGGCGCTGGCATGCGCGCGTCGAATGTGGTCGACACCCAGATTGCGTCCGCGTTCGTGGGCATGCCGTGGCCGACGAGCCTGGCCAACATGGTCGAGGGCCTGCTGGGGCACAGGCTGAACAAGGCGCACACCTTCACCGAGTGGGATGCGCGGCCGCTGACACGGAGCCAGCTCGGGTATGCGGCAGATGACGTGCGCTACCTGCCGCTGGTGTGGACGCGGCTGTCGCAGCGGCTTCACGAGCGCGCGCGCATGCCGTGGGCGCTGGCCGAGAGCGCCGCGAGCATCCGCGCCGTCGAGGGTTTCGATCCCGAGAGCCACGTGCGCCGTGCGTGCCGCGGGCTTTCGCTGCGCCCGCGCGTGATGACCATCCTGCGCGAGCTTGTGGTGCTGCGCCACACGATCGCCGGCGAGCTCAACAGGCCGCCGCGCGCTGTGCTGCCGGACGGGCCGATGCTGGAGATCGCGCGGCACAAGCCTGCATCGATCGCGGAGCTGGCCGAGGTCCGCGGCATGCCTCGGCCCGTCGTGCAGTCGCACGGCGAGCGCATCCTCGCGACAGTGGCCCGCGCCAAGGCGCTCCCGCTCGAGCATGACCGCATCTGGGCACCCTCTGAGGAGAGCTCCGAGGACCGCATGCGCATCGATGCGCTGTGGTCTGTGGTGACCATGCGATGCATCGCGATGGGCGTGGCGCCCGGCATGCTCCTCACGCGCGCGGAGCTCTCGAGGTGGTACATCGCGCGCCAGGGCGGATCCGCCGATGCGCTGTTCCCGGCCGGCGACTGGCGCCGCGACGCGCTGGGAGACTGGATCGAGCGGTTCCTGGCTGGCGAAGGCACGCTGTCGCTCCGCTGGTCCGAACAGGGACCCACGGCGACCTAGGATCCTGACGCATGAGCACGTGGAACCCGCAGCCTCCGCCAGACTCGTCGCTGGGCGACCATGACGTGGCACGCGAGGGCAACCACCTTGATGGGCGCCGCATCGCGCTGCTGGTGACTGGCGGCATTGCGGCCATGAAGGCCCCGATGCTCGCACGGAGCCTGCGCCGGCAGGGCGCATCCGTCACCTGCCTGCTCAGCGATGAGGCGCTCCGGTACGTCACCGAGGACACGCTCGCATGGGCCTCGGACAGCCCGGTGGTGACCCGGCTCTCTGCGCGCGCAGAGCACCTCGGCGACGGGCTTGCGTTCGACGCGTACCTGGTCGCGCCCGCCACCTACAACACGATCAACAAGAGGGCGTGCGGCATCGCCGACGGCACCGTGACCGCCACGCTCGCCTCGGCGCTTGGCCGGCTCGAGCGGGGCCACACCAAGGTGCTCGTGTGCCCGACGATGCACGGGTCGATGCACACGCACATCCTCACCGAGAGCCTGCAGCGCCTGCAGCGGCTGGGCGTGACCGTCGTGCCGCCTCGCGATGAGAACGGCAAGCACAACCTGCCCGACGAGGGACCGATCGTCGCCGCCGTGTGCCGCGCCGTGAGCACATCGCCGCTGCGCGGCCGGCGCATCCTGGTGACGGGCGGGCCGGTGCCGGCGCGGCTCGATGACGTGCGCGCGGTGTCCGCGATGTCATCGGGATCCACTGCCATCGCGATCGCCACCGACCTTGCCCTGCGCGGCGCGGAGGTCAGCCTCGTGCTCGGCGCGGGCGCGATCGACCCGCCCTCGTGGCTGTGCGCGTGGCGCGTCGCTGACATCGGCGAGTACCGAGGCCTGGTCGGGCGGATCCTCGCCCAGCAGCCCCACGACGCCGCGGTGCTCGCGGCGGCGGTCGCGGATTTCGAGCCAACCGAGACCGCCGCGGGCAAGCGCCCATCCGACAGCGCGTGGAGCGTCACGCTGCGCCCGACGGCCAAGGTCATCGATGCGCTGCGTGCGGAGCGACCGGGCCTGCACATCGTCGGGTTCAAGCTCGAGTCGGGCGTCGAGCATGGCGCGCTGATGGCTACCGCATGCGAGCGCGCGTCGCGCCACGGCGCATGCGTCGCCAACCACAGCGAGGACTACGTCGCGCGCGAGCATGGCTCGGCGAGGCATATCGCCTGGCTGGCGGTGCCGGGCCGAGAGCCCGAGCGCCTCGAGGGCAAGCGCGCGATCGCCGAGGGCGTGGCGCATCACCTCGAGCGCACGCTGTCGAGCCACCGTTCGGCATCGGCGTAGCGCGCCCGGACCGGCACAGGCCCTGGCACTGACGCGTCGCGGACCGCCGCATGGCGTGCAGGCGGAGTGTGGGAGGGATGCTGCGTGCCGGCGCGTAGGATCGCGCCGTGGCATCGCAAGTCTGGGTCACCGCGGATACCCACTTCGGGCACGAGGAGGCGATCAGGCTCTTCGCGAGACCCGCCCGCGACGTGCGCGAGATGGACGACATGCTGCTTGACCGCATCAACGCGCACGTGGGCAAGCGCGACACCCTGCTGCACCTCGGGGACTTCACGGGACCCATGTCGTGGTCCGGCGACGAGGGCGACGCGAGCCTTGCGCGTGCGCGCGACCTGCGCGAGCGCATCAGGTGCCGGCGCGTCGAGCTCGTGCGCGGAAACCACGACCCGCGCAAGCGCCGGTTCCGCCGGATCTTCGACGCCGTGCACGACATCCTCTCCTTCCGGGGGTGGACGGGCGGCGACGAGCGCATCGTCTGCTGCCACTACCCGATGCGCTCCTGGCAAGGCATGTGGAACGGCGCGCTGCACCTCTACGGGCACGCGCATGGGGCCGCGCCAGAGGAGGGACGATCGTGCGACGTCGGCGTCGACTGCTGGGAGCTCGGTCCCGTGACGCTCGACCGCGCCTGCGCGATGCTCGTGGCGCGCCCGCTGCCGGCGCGCGAGTCCCATCATGCGGCGCGGCAGCCCTCCCGCACTGCGCTACCCTGACCCTCATGATGCAGACACCGAGTGCCCGATTCCTGGCCGCCACACTCGTGCTCGCCGGTGCGGCGATGCTCGCGGCGTGCGGCACGGAGCGCAGCGTGAACGTCGAGGGCGACTCGAACGACCGCTTCGCCACGGTCTCCGGCGGTCAGCGGCAGGGCTACTGGGGCGTCGGGGGCGAGCAGGCGCAGCTGCTGGGCACGAATCTTGCGGACCGCTCCGACGAGGATCCCACGGTCACCGATCCGGACTTCCCGGCCATGGGCAACATGCCGGGCTTCGGCCCGAACTGGTAGTCGCGGCGCGGGCGCACTCCCGCACGCCGCGCGCGCATGCATGCGGGCCGCGTGCGCCTATCGATCGATGCGCGTTGCGGGACCCGATCCCGTGGGCATCTCGTCGGTCGAGGTGCCCGGCTTCCAGCTCCTGCTGAAGTAGGAGCCGTCCTCGATCAGCTCGATCACCGACGACCAACCGTCGGCCCACACGATCCGGCAGCTCTCGCCCTCGACCTGCCACGTGCCCGCACGCACCTCGTCGATCGACTTCATCGCACTGCCGTCGGAGCGCAGCGCCACGAAGAGCTCGTAGCGGGAGCCGGGACGCGCACCCGGGATCGTCCAGATCCCGGCGTAGCGCTGCACCGGACCCTCGACCTTCACCGCCTGGCCGAAGTTCGTGGGGGTCGAGTTCGCCGGCGATCCCGGACCGTACGAGTACTTCTCGTAGCCCGAGTGGCCGCGGCGCACGGCGTCGATCCATCCGTCGGTCCACCGCACCACGAGCACCCCGTTCTCGATCATCCAACGTCCGCGCTCGCCCTTCGCGCCGTCATCGCCCTTCCACCACGTGCTGACCGCCGCGCCATCGGGCTGCAGCGCGACATTGAAGAGCTCGTTCTCGCTGTCGGTCAGGCTCCAGGTGCCCACCGCCTCCGTGCGCGAGATCGCGCCCGCCGCGACGGGCGATCCGAGCGACGGACCTGACCGCTGGCTCGGCGGAAGGGACACCGAGCGCGGCGCCGGATCGCATGCGATGCACGAGATGGACGCCATGAGCGCGCACGCCAGGCTGGCTCGCGCCGCATGCGATGATGGTGTCGGGCGAGCGATGGGGCTTTGGGCCATGCGCGGATTCCTACCCGATGCGCATGCGGTCGGACAGCCCCGACGCGCGCGCCACACGCCGGCCGATCGCCTCCCGGATGCGCTCCGGCGGCCCGATCAGCGTCACGGACTTCCGCGCCCGCGTGATTCCCGTGAAGATGAGCTCGCGGCTGAGGATCGGCGAGGCTCCGGAGGGCAGCACCACCGTCACGTCATCGAACTCCGATCCCTGCGACTTGTGGATGGTCAGCGCGTAGGCGGATTCGGCAGCCGGCAGGATCGACGCCGGCACCCCGGCATCGCGTCCGCGGAACATGGCCTCGAGCCTGCCGTCAGGGGCGGCGCGCATCACGCCCACATCGCCGTTCATGAGCCCGAGCGCATGGTCGTTCTCGGTGACGATCACTGGCCGACCCTCCCAGTGCACGGCACTCAGCGGATCCGAGATGCGCGCACCCGATGCCTCGGCGCACAGCCTGTTGATCTCGAGCGTGCCGGTTGCGCCGTGGCGGTGCGCGCAGAGGATGGCCGTGTCGCGCCCGCGGTCGCGGAAGAGGCCGATGGTCGCGCGGACGATCTCGCGGTCGGTGCGGCAGTCGAGCAGCCGCACGCCGGAGGCGCCGCGCGCGGCCGCGCCGGGTCCAAGCATGCCGAGCGCCGCATCCGCATCCCCGTCAAGCGTGGCGCGCGCGAGCTGTCCCACAGGGGACCCGCCGCCGAACCTGTGCGAGCGCTCGAGCCTGGTGATGCTGTCCGCGATGGATGACGCGGGCTCCGTCATGTCGGCGAGCACGGTGCCCGCCTCCACCGACGCGAGCTGGTGAGGGTCCCCGAGCACGACAAGCGTCGCATCTGCGGGCACCTCATCCACAAGCCTGCGCATGAGCGCGAGGTCGACCATCGATGCCTCATCGAGGATCACCATCGTGGCGCGGTCGAGGCCATCGCGACCTCGGCTGTGGAGCGCCGCGTGCGCCGTGGTGGCCACGCACCCGCGGAGCGAGGCGCCATGCCCATCCGGGAGCGATGCGGCCGCAGCGGCAAAGGACTCGCTGAGCCTGCCCGCGGCCTTGCCCGTGGGCGCGAGCAGCCTCAGCGCCGCGCGGGCGCCGCGCGCGGACAGGATGTGCGCGTGCGCTGCCGCGATCCGCGCCGCGACTGTCGTCTTGCCGGTGCCAGGACCGCCAGTCACGATCGCAAGCCGGCGGGTCGCGCTGCACACCACGGCGCGCCGCTGCGCATCGTCAAGCGCGGCATCGCCCCATGATGCACAGAGGCTGAGCGCCATCCGCTCGCGGTCGCCCGCATCATCGCGGATGCGCGCGCGCTGCCCGAGCGCCTGCGCGAGCGCACACTCGTCGTTGCGGCACCGGGCCAGCGACAGGAACAGGCCCTCGATCACCAGCGGCCTCATCGCCGCAGCCGCATCGGACACATCCATGCGCGCCACGAGCATGCTGGCGCGGACCGCCGCACGATCCACCGC
>VERO01000115.1 GCA_018882625.1 Phycisphaerales bacterium
AGCTAAACGTGCTCGAGAAGCATTTGCAATTTTTTCTAGCAACAATTTAACTTTTGCTTTATCGCCTCTTGGAGGACTCTTAAACCATTTGTTGAATTCTTGGGTAACTACTGCTGTCACAATTTTTTGAGCTGCTGGTGTTCCTAAAATTTCTTTGGTTTGACCTTCAAATTGAGGTTCAGGCAATCTCACACTGATTACTGCTGTTAATCCTTCTAAAATATCTTCCTTCATCACACTTTCTTCATTATTCTTTAAAACTCTTTGAGCCTTTAGTTGATCATTAATAACTTTTACAATGGCTCTGTCAAAACCAGTAACGTGTGTTCCACCTTTGGGTGTTGCTACAACGTTAACGAAAGATTTAACTTCATTGTCATAACCTGTTCCCCAGCGAAGTGCGATATCGACAGCAGCGCGGCGAGGCACCACACGCAGCGCGTGAACGGTCTCCCGTACAGCCGAAGGGGAGTGAAGCCTCGCTGGATCACCTCCCTATAGTGCTGCGTAGGCACTTCACGGTAACGGTCGAGAGGCGCGAATTCGGCAAATCACCATCCAGCGCCCCCCGATCAGGGGACCGAGCGGATAACTATCCTCCCCGAACCCGCCCCGCGATGACCCTCGACTCCGACATGCCGTCCTACTCGCGGAGTCATCTGCGTTCGCTCGAGGACGAGTCCGTGCACATTCTCCGCGAGCTTGCCGCGGAACGGGAGCGTCCCGTCCTGCTCTTCTCGGGCGGCAAGGACTCGATTGTGCTAATGCGGCTCTCGGAGAAGGCGTTCCGCCCGTCGCGGTTTCCCTACCCGCTCATGCACGTCGACACGGGCCACAACTTCCCGGAGGTGATCGAGTACCGCGACCGCGCGGTGGCGGCGATCGGGGAAACCCTGATCGTCGCGCGCGTGCAGGACTCGATTGACCGCGGTCGCGTAACCGAGGAGACAGGTCCCCGGGCCTCGCGCAACCGGCTCCAGACCACCACGCTCCTCGATGCCATCGCCGAGCACCGCTTTGACGCGGCCATCGGCGGCGCACGGCGTGACGAGGAGCGTGCGCGCGCGAAGGAGAGGATCTTCTCCCACCGCGACGAGTTCGGCCAGTGGGACCCGAAGAACCAGAGGCCTGAGCTCTGGTCGCTCTACAACGCGCGGCTCCGCGCTGGAGAGCACATGCGGGTGTTCCCGCTCTCCAACTGGACCGAGGCGGACGTGTGGCAGTACATCGCGCTCGAGCGGATCGACCTGCCGAGCATCTACTTCGCGCATCGCCGCAGGGTGTTCCGCCGGGACGGCATGCTGTACGCGGACGGCCCGTTCGTGCAGCGGCTGCCGGGCGAGGATCCCTTCGAGGAGACCGTGCGGTTCCGCACGGTGGGCGACATGACATGCACGGGCGCGGTGAAGTCGGCTGCATCCACCCTCGACGAGGTGATCGCCGAGGTCGCGGCGGCGCGCGTGACCGAGCGTGGCGCGACCCGGGCAGACGACCGCGCCACCGAGGCTGCCATGGAGGACCGCAAGAAGGAGGGCTACTTCTGATGGCGGCGCATGGGCATCATGCCGATGTGGTGGGCGCGGATGACCGCGACGGCCCCGCAGTCGAGCTGCTGCGGCTCTCCACGGCGGGCTCGGTCGATGACGGCAAGAGCACGCTGATCGGCCGGCTGCTCTACGACACGAAGTCGATCTTCGAGGACCAGCTCGCGGCGGTCGAGGACGCATCGCGCAGGCGGGGCCACGAGCGCGCCGACCTCGCGCTGCTCACCGATGGCCTGCGCGCCGAGCGCGAGCAAGGCATCACGATCGACGTGGCGTACCGCTACTTCTCGACGCCGCGGCGCAAGTTCATCCTTGCGGACACGCCCGGGCACATCCAGTACACGCGGAACATGGTCACCGGCGCCAGCACCGCCAACCTGGCCATCGTGCTGGTGGATGCGCGCCATGGCGTGCTCGAGCAGACGCGCCGACACGCCTACATCGCGTCGCTCCTGCGCATTCCGCACCTGGTCATGGCGGTGAACAAGATGGACCTTGTCGACCATGACGAGTCCGTCTTCCGCAGGATCGAGTCCGACCTGCGCGCGCTCGCCGCGCGCCTGAGCGTGCAGGACGTGTCGTTCATCCCGATGAGCGCCCTCAACGGCGACAACGTGGTCGAGCAGTCGCCGCGCATGCCCTGGTACCGGGGGCCGTCGCTGCTGCACCACCTTGAGAACGTGCACATCACGAGCGACCGGAACCTCCAGGATGTGCGCTTCCCCGTGCAGTGGGTCATCCGGCCGCAGTCGAGCCGGTACCCCGACTACCGCGGATACGCAGGGCAGGTCGCGGCAGGCGTGCTCAAGCCGGGTGATGAGGTGCTGGTCCTGCCCGCGGGCGAGGTCACCTCGGTCGCGGGCATCGACGTGATCGGTCCCGATGGGGAGCCGCGTCCGGTGGAACGCGCGTTCCCCCCGATGAGCGTGGTTGTCCGGCTTGCCGGAGACGTCGATGTGTCGCGCGGCGACATGATCTGCCGTCCCGCGAACCGGCCCATCGTGTCCCAGTCGATCGATGCGCGCGTGTGCTGGCTCGGCGACCGGCCCCTCCAGCCGCGCAACCGGTACGCGATCAAGCAGACGACGCGCAGCGCGCGCGCGATCGTCGAGACGATCCAGTACCGCCTCGACATCCGGACCGGGCACCGCGAGAGCGGTGTCGCCACGCTCGCCGCGAACGACATCGGCAGGATCACGCTGAGGACCACAGCACCCCTGATGTTCGATCCGTACCAGCGCAGCAGGACGACTGGGTCATTCATCCTGATCGACGAGTCCACCAATGCGACGGTGGCTGCGGGGATGATCGTCGGCGAGCCGGGCTAGGGGCCCCACAGGTCGCGGTAGCGGCCGTCCGGGTCGTACCGCTCGGCCTGCGCCCGAACATCGAACGTGCGGTTGCGCGGATCGTTGCCGACGCCTGCCACGTACTGCCAGTTGCCCCAGTTCGGACCGACGTCGAAGTCGATCAGCTGGCTCTCGAACCAGGCCGCGCCCAGCCGCCAGTCGACTCCCGCGGTGCGCGCGAGCCAGCTCGCCACATTCTGCCGCGCTCGATTGGAGAGCTGGCCGGTGGCGGCCAGCTCAACCATGCCTGCATCGACGAACGGCTCGCCAGTGCGGCCCTCGCGCCAGCGCGCGAATGCCTCGCAGTCCTGAGCGCCGCACGGGGTACGGCCAAGCACTCCCGTGGCCTTGAATGCGCGGCCCTGCCAGCGCCGCACCCAGAAGTGGAAGTAGTCGCGCCACAGCAGCTCGAACCGGAGCCAGTAGGTGGACTCGTTCGAGACGCGCTCGCGCTCGTAGCGGGCAATCTCTGCCGCCACCTCTCGCGGGGAGAGCGTGCCAAGCGCGAGCCAAGGCGAGAGGCGCGACGAGAAGTCTGGTCCCACTAGCCCGTCACGTGACTCCTTGTAGCGCGCGATACGGTCGGTCTCCCAGAACCAGCGCCGGATGCGGGCGAGCCCATGTGACCGGCCGCCGTGGCACGCGAAGGGTGCACGTGCATCAACAAGGGATGCAGCCTTCCGCGCCGCCGCGAATGCGGGCGCAGCAAGCACATCATCTGACCGCTTGCGCGCGCCGCGGCGGAGCGCCTCGGGCAGCGACACGACTTGAGGCTCCGCCACTGGTGCGCGCACGCTGCACCCCTTCTCGACTGCTCGCCGAAAGCTCGAGAACACATCGGGAAGCTCGTCGATCGCGAATGGCGAGTCGCTCGCTGCGATCATCGTCGTCTCGTCGTGCACGACGAGCGTGATGCCGTGCGGAGCGAGGGCGCATGCGACAGCTGAGTTCTCCTGCCGCTCGTCATGCGCGAGACAGGGTGCCGTATGCACCTCCCGTGCACCAAGCTCTCGCGCACATGCTGCGATGCGCTGGCCCGCATCCCCTTGTGCGACTTCCAGCGCCGATCCCCTTGCGTGCCACTCATCCCGCAACTCTTCCATCGCCTGCAGGAGGAACCCAGTGCGGCGCAGGCTCGCACGCGGAAAGTCCAGCGGAGACGCGAATCGGCCTCTGCCAAGCCGTGCCGGCTCGAGCGGATCGGCGGGGAGAACATAGATGCCTGCGACCTGCCCGCGCGCGGATTCTGCCGCCGCGGCGACTGCCGCGTTGTCGGAAAGCCGCAGGTCAGTGCGGTGCCATACGAGAGCGATCGGCTGTGATGCGTGGCTCATGCGGGCGTGCCTTGGGCATTGCACAAGTAGTTTGGCCTGCGATCCGGGACCATGCGAACGGCAACGTTAGGCTGCCGGAACCGATGAGCTCACTCCGCGTCGTGTGCATTTCGGATACCCACATGCAGTGCCGGCGGGTCGAGATTCCGCCGGGCGACGTGCTCATCCATGCGGGCGACCTCACGACATCCGGAACTCTCGAGCAGCTGGTCTCCGAGGTGGCGTGGCTGCGCGGACTTCCCCATGCCCACAAGGTCGTCATCGCCGGGAACCACGACTTCTGCTTCGAACGTCACGGCGCAGCCGCACAGGACCTGTGCGGCGGGCTGACCTACCTCCAGGACCAGGACGCGACCGTCGCGGGACTGCGCATCTACGGATCTCCATGGCAACCACGCTTCTTCGACTGGGCGTTTAACCTCGGGCGCGGCGAGCCGCTGCGCCGCGTGTGGGACATGATTCCAGAGGGCCTCGACCTGCTCGTAACCCACGGGCCACCGCGCTCGATCGGCGACCGCACATCCGATGGCGACGCTGTCGGATGCGATGACCTCCTCGCCGCGACGCGACGCACAGCGCCCCGGTTCCACATCTTCGGGCACATTCACGAGGGCTACGGCGTGCACCGCGACGGACCGACCACCTACGTCAATGCGTCCACGGTGGATGTCCGGTACCGGCCCATGAACGCGCCGATCGTGCTCGACGTGACGCCGCAGGGCAGGCATCGATAGGCCTGCCCCCTCATCAGTAGCATCCTTCGCGTGGGCAGCGTGCCCGATCCAACAGACATCGCATCCATCGCCCGGCGCCTCTACAGGGGCGGAGGCGCTGCCACTCGCCTGATGCAGCATCACCGCCACCGGGTGGCGCCGATCCGCCGGCTCGTCGAGCTCGTGCCGGAGGGGTCGACCGTGCTCGATGCCGGTTGCGGTTGCGGGCTCCTTCTGAACTGCCTGGCCGCATCGGATCGGCGAGTGGCTGGACACGGGTTTGACTCGTCGCCTACGGCCATCAGCACGGCACAGGAGGCTGCCAGAGAGCTCGCTCCGGAGCGCATCGGGACACTGCCGACCTTCGAGTGCCGCCGTGTGGAGGACGGCTTCCCGGCAGGCAGATTCGACGTGGTGTGCCTTGTCGACGTGCTGCACCATGTGCCGCCATCCCATCAGGAGTCCACCTTCAAGGAGGCGCTGTCGCGCGTGGCGCCCGGCGGCTTCATGCTCTACAAGGACATGTGCGACGCACCGGCATGGCGCGCGATCCCGAACCGCCTTCACGACCTTGTCGTGGCCCGCCAGTGGATCCACTACGTGCCTATCGAGACGGTCGATGGCTGGGCGCGGCAATGTGGCATGCTGATCGAGCGATCCGAGTGGATCAGCATGCTGTGGTACGGCCACGAACTTCGCGTCTACCGAAGGCCGGGCGGCCCATCATGACGCGGCTTGTGCGTCGTGCGCAGGTCTACGCGGCGATTTTCGGTGCAGCCGCGATCGGCGTGCCATCAGCGATCCTCGTCCTGTCTGGCGCTGACGCGGGCCGCGCCGCGTGGGATGCTGCCATCTACCACGAGCGGGTCATTCGCTCGTTCATCGAGCAGTTCCCCTGGCTCGACATCCGCAATCCGCTCACGACGACCACACCGGGGTACCACGCCGCGCTCGCGGCATTCGGCGCCGCCGTGTCCGACACGCCGATCGCACTGCGGCTCGCAGCGACCGCCGTAGGCGCGGCCCTCGTGGCGTTCGTGGCTGCATGGTGCGCGGGTCGCCGCGGCACCGCACAAGGCACGCTGCTCGCGCTGCCGCTCGCATGCAGCGTCTACGTCATCGGCTCGGCTGCCTGGCCCCTTCCTGACGATGCGGCGTGGACGCTTGTCGCCCTGACGCTTGCGCTATCCCTCCGGGAGCCCTGGTCGATGCGGGCGTCCGCCAGTGCCGCCGCAGCACTGGTGGCGCTGGTGCTCGTGCGTCAGGTGCACATCTGGACCGCCCTTCCCCTGGCAGTCGCATGCATGATCCCTCCAGCGGCAGCTGCGCGCGGAGGGCACGACGCTGGCACGCCACTGATGCGGCGCGTTGCGGTTGCCGCGGCAACCGTGACGCCAGCATGCGTGGCGGTCGCGGCATTCGTCTTGCTCTGGCGCGGGCTGGTGCCGCCACGGTTCCAGCGTGACGTGACGGGCATCAATCTTGCGACTCCCGCCTACGTGCTGCTGCAGTTCGCGGTCGCGGGAGTTGCGTTCCTCCCGTGGCTCGGTCCGGCAGTTGCCGGCGCGTGGTCGACCCGGCGAACGACACTTGCGCTCGCCGCCGCTGGCGCGCTCGCAATGGCTGCAGTCCCGGCAACCGTGCCCGATGAGGCCGCTGGCCGCTACTCCGGGCTGTGGGGTGCGCTCGCATGGCTTCCCTCCGTCGCCGGCCACTCGAACGTCGGCGTGCTGCTGCTGGCGCCGGCCGGAGGCGTGCTCATGGCATCGGCCCTGATGGGCATCGCGAGTCGGCCGCGTGCCATCCTGTGTGCCGCCGTCATCGGCTTCGTGGCGGCCGTCACCGCCACCCACTACAGCTGGCAGCGGTATCACGAACCCGGCGTCCTGCTTCTGCTCGCGATGATCTCGGCGCTGCAGCCCGCCCGGGCGGACCGATCGGCGCGGCTCCGGCCCATGATGGCTCTTGCGATCGGCGCGCTCTGCGCGGCGCTCTGGGTCATCGCATGGCGCGGACTGCACGGCGCACCCGTTGACCGCACCGAGCAGCCT
>VERO01000116.1 GCA_018882625.1 Phycisphaerales bacterium
CGTGCGATCGCCCACTCGGGGTACTCGACGTCCATCCAGCGCTGGTGGTCGGCGAGCAGCTGGTCGAGCTGCGTGCCCGCCCGCTCCGGTGCGCCGGCCGCGGCATCGTCAGCGACGGGCGAGCCGGTCGCGGCCGGGGAAGCGCCCAAGAGTGCGCACAGCAGCGTGCCGGAGCAGGCGGCGGCAATGGGCCCGAAGCGCATGCGGATCATGGATCCTCAAGCGTAGTCGGGCGCGTATCCTCCGCCGCGCGAGCACGCCATGGGAAGCCTGACACCTCCCGAGACAGAGATGGGCTACTCGGCGCCGAGCGTGCGCCAGTTTGGCGTCTTCCTCGACAACAAGGTGGGCAAGCTCCTCGAGCTCCTGAAGATGTTCGAGCAGGATCCCCACATCTCCGTGGCTGCATTCAGCGTGATGGACTCGAGCGACCATGCGGTGGTGCGCATGATCTTCTCGAATGCGGACGCGGCGAGGCACCTGCTCCGCAAGAGCGGTTACACCTTCAGCGAGGTCGACCTGCTTGTGGTGGAGCTGGGACAGGGGCAATCCCTCACCACAGTCTGCCTTCACCTGCTGGCCGCCGAGCTGAACATCCGCTTCGCGTACCCCGTGCTCACCCGCGGCGAGGGCGCTGCACGCATCGCGCTCGCCGTCGACGACACCACGCTCGCAGGGCAGATCCTGCTCCGGAAGCGCTATGTGGTGCTCGGCGAGGATGACCTCGGGTAGGGCGGCACCGACACCGTCCACGCGCTCCGCCGTGCCGCACGGCGGAGCGACTCAGGTGCAGGGCGGGTTCCAGGTGCCCGCGATCAGGCTGACGTCTCGACTCGCGTGAGGTCCGGCCCCTCGTAACGGAAGGTCTTGCCCTCAGGCTCGTCCGCGCACTTCTTGTGCGAGCCGTCGCAGAAGGGGAACTTGCGCGAGAGGCCGCAGGCGCAGACGAAGACAGGCTTGTCCTGAACCTCGACCTTGACGGGACCCTTGCCGGTGAGCGAGACGAGTCGTGCCATAGTGGGGATGCTACGCCTCCACCGAGGCGGACGTCTTCTCCGTCTCCCACACCGTCACGCGCACGAGGCGCCCGCCCGCCGCGCGCACAGGGCCATCAAGCCACGACCTGCACGCAGAGGCAATGTGCTCGACGGATGGGATCGTGCCCGCGAACTCCGGCACATCGAGGTTCAGGTGGCGGTGGTCGATCCTGCGCTCGACGTGCTCGCACAGGATTCGGCCCAGCGTCGAGATGCCCATGCGGCCCGGATCGCCGAGCGACACGGCCACCGTCGCCTCCACGCGGTAGTTGTGGCCGTGCCCATTGGGGTTGTTGCACTTGCCGAAGAGCGCGATGTTCTCCTCGGCGTTCAGCTGCGGTGCGTTGAGCCGATGCGCCGCGGCGCACTCGACCTGGGCAGTGAGCAGGACGGTGTCTGGCATGCGGGCCTCCCATGAGTACGAGTCGAACGGATTGACGTGCAGCGCGAGGGCCGCGATCGGCCTTCCGAGGGTCTCGCACATGCGGTGCGCGAGGGCCCTCACGAGTGCGGCCGGGTCACCTGCCGATCTGGCAGCGGTTGCCGAAGCTGGCCACAGCGCCTCGGCCAGCAGCTGCGGAAGTTCCCTCCGCACGGCGGAGTCGATCTCGCTGATCGAGATGACGTAGCCAGAGACGGGATCCGGCGGTCCATCGACCGAGACGGTGCACGCGTAGTGCGCGCCAAGGCCATCCGAAAGAATGTGGCCAGATCGCAAGGAAACGGTGCGTTCGGCCCTATGGGGTTGGGGTGCTGCACCTGTGTGTCCAGGGGGGTGCACGGTCAGCCTGACGGTGCGCGACAGTCGTGTCATGGACGCGTGCGGTGTCATCGTGCGAGGCGTTCGCGCGCTGCTGGCGTGGGGAGATCGTGAGAAAATTCGCGAGGCTGCGTCTTCATCAAGTCGTCAACCTTGCGCTACGGTACGCGCGTCGTCGCGTCACTGTCGTGCATCTCACTTGACAAGCGCATCGTGGTTACTACTATTCATTCATCACTGAGACCCCCGGAAGGGCTCGGCGTGAGGCTTGCCTCCGCCGGGCCTTTTTTATTTCCGGTGTGCGCACTCGTCATGTGCGTGCTCGTCTCGTGCGCGACCGATGCGCCAGTGGATGATCCTCGAGCTGCCGGCGCCGCGGCGCACACGGGCGGCCGTGCCGCTCAGCCCGCGTCCATCGCGCCCGGCGTCCGGGTCGACCGTGCGCAGCAGGCAGTGACGGTCGAGGGGATGGTCGTCCTCAACCAGGGATTCCTCGAGCAGCTCGTGTGCACCCCAGGGACGCGCGTGCACGAGTCGCTCATCGCGATCGATGCCGCACCGCGTGAGTTGCATGCGGCACTCCTGCTGGCGGGCCTCGAGCCCGGTGCGCCAGGACGCTGGCAGGAGGTCGCGGATGCCGCGGGCGAGTGGTCCGTGGAGCGGGTGCGGCCCACGGGACCTCGCCTCGATGTCAGCGTGCGCTGGCATGCCCCGGACGGCACCGCGCACGAGCAGCCGATACTCGAGTGGGTGAGAAGGGCCAATGCGCCTGGCGACCCATCCGCGCCATCGCATGGCGCCGCGGGCATGTCGCCGCCCGGGCACCTCGTGTTCGCGGGGTCCCGCATCAGGACGAACACACGATCTATGGGACCGGGCGAGCACTACGTCGCCGACTTCACAGGATCGGTGATCGGGCTCGTGACGTTCGGGGATGAGGTGATCGCGTACGACGAGGTCATCGCCGACCGGGTCGATGTCGATCCGGCCGTGTGGGAGGCGTGGTCCGAGCGCATGCCGCCGGAAGGCACCCGTGTCGAGCTCCTCATCCGCGCGCATCGCTCGGGTCGATAGAGTCGGCACCTGTGCGCGTGCTCGGCATCGATCCTGGACTTGTCCGCACCGGCTACGGGTGCATCGACGTAGACCGCCATGGC
Organism: Phycisphaerales bacterium; assembly: GCA_018882625.1. Lineage (GTDB taxonomy): Bacteria > Planctomycetota > Phycisphaerae > Phycisphaerales > SM1A02 > ZLKRG44. The sequence goes on from VERO01000116.1 coordinate 2,955, forward strand.
CGCATTGCGCTCGTGGAGGCTGGCGTGTTCAGGCTTTCCGCGACCAAGCCGGTCAGCCATCGGCTCAGCCAGCTGTGGAGCGACCTGCGGGAGTCATTCGAGGAACTCAAGCCCGAACGTGTCGCGGTCGAGAGGATCTTCGTGGACCAGAGGTACCTGAAGACTGCCGTGGTGATGGCGCACGCCCGTGGAGTCGTGCTGCTTGCGGCGCAGGAGCGCGGAGTTCCGCTCGGGGAGGTCGCTCCCGCGCAGGCCAAGAAGGCCCTCACGGGAAACGGCCGGGCCACCAAGCGCCAGGTGCAGCTCGCGGTGATGGAGTGCTGCGGGCTCGAGCGCGCACCCACACCAGCTGACGTCAGCGACGCGATCGCCATCGCGCTCGCCTATGCGCGCAGGATTCCCGCGCATTGAGGTCTCCGGCTGCCTCCGGATCGTGCAGCGTGACAGCGCGGGGCGCAGCGCTCACCGGCCGTGCGGATCCAGTTCCTTGCCGCCCGCCGCGTCATGATCATCTCCCGCAAGCGGGATCGGATCGTCCGACGCGCTGTCCCACTCCGGTCGTGTTGGAGGCGGCAGGGTCACCGGGCCGCGGCGTGGTGGCCGCGGCGCATCCACGCCCGAGGGCACGACTGATGACAGCGTATGCATCGCGTGCCGGAGCGCAATCGACGCGGCGATGCCTCCAGCGCCGAGGGCGAGCATGAACGCCGTCATTGCGCTGCCGAGAGCAGTCGCGGCCTTGCCAGCGACCGCACCGCTGCCCACAAGCCACTGGACTGCGATCGGAATCACCACCAGCGTGCCGACCGGCGCGAGCAGGAGTGCCACCTGGGATGCGACCCTGATCGACGAGACGCCTTCGCGGCGGGCCACGGCACCGGCAAGCAGCGCGCTGACGCACAGCTGGCCTCCAGTGACGATGATGAGCAGCACTTGAAGTGCGCTGGCGACGGGCTGGAGCGCAGAGGGGATGAACCCGACGGAGGTGGCTGCCGTCACCACAATGGTTGGTGCGGCGATCGACACCTCGATGATGCACAGGCCCATCGCATGTGGCACTGGGTACGGCATGTGCTCGCCCGCGAGGATGCCCAGGCTGCGCAGCCTGCGCATGCCCACAAGCCTCCAGAAGGCGAACATCCCGACGATGGCCCAGACCACGGGCCCAAGGAGCGGCAGCCACACGCACCCGCCCCAGATCAGGGCCGTGCCCACCGCTGCGGTACCCAGTTCGCTGAAGGCCGCCTCAATCTGCTCCGCACGCGTCAGGGCAGGCGCGAGTGATGTGCGCGATGCGCTGGCCGTCGCAGGTGCGCGCGCCATTCCGCACTCCGGGCACCGGGATGCCGCCGGCTGTCCGCGCAGGTCGTATCCGCAGCCCGGGCAGGGTCTCGCGTCCTCGGGTGCTGCTGGCGGCGGTGCGGTGTCCATGGTCGGGAACGCGGGCGGCACCCGGCCTGCGCCGGTCCTTCGCCGTGCGACAGCCGCTGCCGAGGCGGTCCAGACGACAAATTACTGAATCCGGCGCGTGGGACGGTGAACTCAGGGCCGCGAAACCGACTATAACCACATGCCGATGCCGCACCGCTGTTCGGAGTCCCCCATGGCGCGAACAAGAGTCCGAGGCTTTCTTCAGAGTGCATTCCCGGGCAGCCTGGTCTGGGTGGTGGCAGTGCTGGGGCTCGCGCTGGACGTGCCTCCCGCGCACTGCGCACCTGCATCCGCCGGAGCGCGGGATGTGCCCGTCTCCGTCAACGATTGGAGCAGCGAGCTGTGGCGTGCGGCGCAGTCGGATGACATCGCCCAGGTCGAGCGGCTCCTCGCATCGGTCCCTGCGGGACAGAGCGGCGCAGCAGCACGGCTCGTCTCCCGAGTCGAGCAGCGGCGCGCGCACCAGCGCGAGAGCGCGTCGAAGCGCGCTGGGGAGGCAGCCACGCGGCGCGATGGCGTCGAGCGCAATCTCGCGCAAGGGAAGGTTGGCGCTGCGCTCCTCGATGCGGTGAACCTGAAGTTCCTTGTGCCGCGCCAGGAGTACTCGGGCTGGCTCTCCTCGCCCCAAGCGATCCGTCTCGTGGAGGCCGCGGAGGGCACTGCGCGCGATGCGGATGCCGCGGACGACCTGCTGCTCGAGCAGGAGATGATTTTCCGGCTCAAGGCGCTCTTCGATGACGCTGGACAGCCCGAGAGGTTTCGCGAGTACGACCGGAGGCTCGACCAGGTCAACCGGCGCGTGTCGCTGGTGGCCGAGTATGCGCCGCGCGAGCTGCACAGGCTGAGGAAGCTGGCGGCTGGCCGCTCTGACGAGTCGGAGGATGCCCAGGAGTTCCCGGAGTACAACGAGCTCTTTGGCGACGAGTGGCGCGAGCAGCACCGGGGCATCACGCCGCGCATGCTTGACATCGCGCTGCGGCAGGCCGCGAGCGAGCACGTCACAGAGGCCGGGTGGAAGCCGCTTGTGGACGGGGGACTTCAGGCCCTTCGGCTGCTCGCGACGACTCCGGCGCTTTCGGAGAACTTCCCAGGACTCAGCGACCCCGTCCGTCGGGACGCCTTCCTGGCATCGATCGACCGCAGGCGCGAGACGCTCGCGGGCCGTCCGGCGGAGTCCGTCGGGCTCTCGTTCTACCGCGAGACGATGCGCGAGCTGCTTGCCGCGAACGAGGAGACGGTCGGCCTGCCTGAGGGGGTGCTCGTGCAGCAGTTCGGCGAGGGTGCGACGGCGCAGCTCTCCAAGGACTTCGAGGATGACTACTCGGAGATCATCTGGCCTGAGCGGCTGCGCAGGTTCCGCCAGTCGATCGACGGCAACTTCGTCGGTGTCGGCATCCTCATCAGGCACAACGACAAGCGCGACGTGATGATCGTGAACCCGCTCGAGGGCTCGCCTGCGTCGCGCGCAGGCGTGCGCCCCGGCGACCGGATCGCTGCGGTGGACGGCAAGCCAACCGACGGATGGAGCCTCAACCGCGCGGTGGACTCCATCACCGGCCCTGCAGGAAAGCCCGTCACCCTGACGCTCCGTCGCGAGGACGTCGACGACCCCATCGACGTGTCGCTGGTGCGCGAGACCATCAAGATGCGGTCCGTGAACGGATGGTGGAAGAGGGGGCTGGACCAGCGCGGAAGCCCGATCTGGGACTGGTGGCTCGACCCGCTGGCTGGCATCGGCTACGTGAGGCTGACGAGCTTCAACGAGGACAGCCTCGATGACTTCATGGATGCGATCCGCGCCATGAAGCGCGAGCGGCCGCTCAACGGCCTGGTGCTCGATCTGCGCGGCAATCCCGGTGGACTGCTCAAGTCCGCGGTCGGCTTCACCAACCTCTTCGTGGATCGCGGTCCGATCGTGTCGGTGCAGGACCGCGACGGCAGGCGCGTTGCGTCGGTCGAGGCGGAGCCCAACCGGGCACCGCTCGCCGGGCTCCCGCTCGTGGTGCTGATCAACTCCGGTTCGGCGAGCGCAAGCGAGATCGTGGCCGGCAGCCTTCAGGCCAACGGTGCGGCGCTTGTGGTGGGCGAGCGCAGCTTCGGCAAGGGATCTGTGCAGACGGTGCAGCCCGTGAAGGACGGCGCCAGTGAGGCGGCCGTGAAGGTGACGACCCAGTACTACGTCCTGCCTCCCGCGCCTGGCGAGACCGAAGGACGGCTGGTGCACCGCAGGGCCACCAGCGATGACTGGGGCGTCAATCCCGATCTGGTGGTCGAGACATCACCTGACCAGTTCGAGTCGCTCACGCAGGTGCGGCTGCGGGCTGACAGCCTCGATGAGGGCGAGCGCGACCTGGTGACCGTGGATGTGCGACCGGACGTGGAGGACCTGCTGGTGAAGGGCATCGATCCGCAGCTCGAGATGGGGCTGCTGGTGCTGAAGGGTCGGGTCCTGCGGGACATCGAGGATCGCCACCTCGCGCAGGCCGCGGCGACCTCCAAGGATCCCCGATCGGACCAGGGCAAGGC
>VERO01000403.1 GCA_018882625.1 Phycisphaerales bacterium
GCGCATGGCCGGGCAGTTCGCGTATGCGCGTGCCGGTCGCGCAGTCCCACAGTGCCGCCGTTCCATCCTCGGAACCTGTCACGGCACGGCTCCCGTCGGCCGAGATGGCCACTGCAGCGACGGGCCCTCGATGCCCCTCGAGGCGTGCCACCTCGCGTGACGTGTGCAGGTCCCAGACGCGACCCGTCCCGTCAGCCGATCCAGTGACGGCAAGGCGTCCATCTGGCGTCACAGCCAGCGCCAGCACAGGGCCAGCGTGTCCGGCCAGCACGACTGGAGCGCCACCGCCGTCGAGATCCCACACACGCGCGGTGCCGTCGTAGGAGGTGGTGAGTGCGCGCCCATCCGGCAGGACGCGCGCCGCGAGCACTTCTGCAGCATGGCCACGGAGTGCCGCAAGAGATGCGTCAGCGTTGGCTGCGAGCCATCCCCACTCCCAGTCGCGGCGCGCTGGCACGCAGTCCGCCAGGCGCTCCTGCAGGCGCCCGGTCTTGCGCGCCTCGCGCCAGGAGTCGGCCATCTGCACATTGGCGATGTATGCGGCAGCCTCCACGCGCCGGCGGGCCTCCTCGGCCGCGAGCTTCTCGCCGACAGCCACGCGCCACTGCCACGTGGCGAGGCTCAGGCCTGCGACAAGCGCCGCAAGCACCGCCACCGCACCGGTCACGAGCGCGCGGTTGCGGCGCACATACTTGCGGATCCGGTATGCGGTCGATTCGGGTGCGGCGACAAGAGGACGGCCCTCGAGGTAGTTGCGGACGTCATCGGCGAGCGCGATCGCCGACTGGTAGCGCTCCTGCGGCTCCTTGCGCATCGCCTTGAGCGGGATCCACTCGAGCTCGCGCTTGAGGTCACGTGCGAGGGCAGCCATGGCAAGCCCACGGGCCACCTCGATGCGCGATGCCCGTGCGCTGTCACGCGTGGCGATGGTCGTCAGCCGCGCGCTCGGAGGCGGGGGATCATCCTCGCGGATCGTGCGCTGCATCTCGCGGTACGTCTTGCTGCGCAGCTCGGTGGGCTCGAAGGGGAGCGTGCCGGTCAGGAGCTCATAGAGGATGACGCCCAGCGAGTACACGTCGGTGCGCGTGTCGATCCGCTGCGCATCGCCCTCAGCCTGCTCAGGGCTCATGTACTCGGGGGTGCCGATCATGACGCCGGCCTCGGTGACCTGCTCCTGGCCGGGCCCCTGCTGCGTCAGGGCCTTCGCGATGCCGAAGTCGATGACCTTGGCGGCAGGCCCTTCGCCCTCGATCTCGGCGACCAGCACGTTCGCGGGCTTGAGGTCTCGGTGGATCAGGCCCTTGGTGTGCGCATGCTGGATCGCATCGCACACCTGCAGGAAGAGCTCGAGGCGCGCGCGCAGCGCGAGCGACTTGGCGTCGCAGAACTCCGAGATCGGCATGCCCTGCACGAACTCCATCGCGAAGTACGGGCGCCCCGAGGGCGTGAGGCCGCCGTCGAGCACCTTCGCCACGTGCGGATGGTTCATGACGGCCAGGGCCTGTCGCTCCTGCTCGAAGCGCGCCACCACCGCCTTCGAGTCCATCCCCGGCTTGATGATCTTCAGCGCGACGCTCTGCACGTACGGCAGCGTGCGCTCCGCGAGCCACACCGATC
>VERO01000117.1 GCA_018882625.1 Phycisphaerales bacterium
CTGGTGAACCGGGACGCGACGCCGGGCCGGGCCAACAGGTGGGTCGCACGCCGGGCCACGGAGACCGTGTCGGCGGTGCCGGTGCCGGGCCGCCCGGGGTTCGCCTCATCGGTGGTGGGGATGCCCATCCGGCGGACTGCCATCGCGCCCTCATCGCCCGAGGCGTGCCGTGAGGAGCTTGGACTTGATCCGGGCTCGCCCGTGCTTCTGGTGACTGGTGCATCGCAGGGGGCGCAGACGATCAACGGCATGATGCAGGCGCTGGTGCGCGCCAGCGCGGGGGCGTTCGAGCACTGGCAGGTGCTGCACCTGTGCGGCGCGGCCGGCGCGGCCAGCGAGCTGGTTCACGCGTATCGCGAGGCGGGAGTGCGCGCGGCCGTGCTGCCCTTCCTGCACCGGATGGGGCTCGCGTGGGGTGCGGCGGAGCTCGCCGTGAGCAGGGCGGGCGCCAACTCGGTCGCCGAGGCGCAGGCCAACCACGTGCCCACGATCTTCGTGCCCTACCCGTGGCACAAGGACCTTCACCAGCGCGAGAACGCGCAGCCCCTCGTGGATGCCGGCGGGGCGGAGATGGCGCTCGATGCCATGGATGTCCAGCGGAACGTGGCGACGATCGGTGCGCGGGTGCTTGCGCTGATGGGTGACGCGGGGTGCCGGCAGTCGATGCGGCAGGCGCTGCAGCTTCGGGACGGTGGTGACGCGGCCGCCAGGATCGCCTACCGCGCGCTCCGTGGCGCGTGGCCACCGTGACCGCCGGGCGGACGATCCTGCACGCGGACCTCGACGCGTTCTTCGCCAGCGTCGAGCAGATGGACAATCCGGCATGGCGCGGCAAGCCGCTCCTTGTGGGTGGCCTTGGCCCGAGGGCTGTTGTGGCGGCCGCGAGCTACGAGGCGCGAAAGTTCGGATGCCGCAGCGCGATGCCGATGCGGACGGCTCGGGGGCTGTGCCCCGGGGCGATCGTGGCCCGGCCCCGCATGCAGCGCTACTCGGAGCTCTCGCGGCGGTTCATGGCGATCCTGAGGGACCACTCGCCACTGGTGCAGGCGCTCTCGATCGACGAGGCGTTCCTCGATGTGACGGGGACTGAGCGGCTGCTCGGCAGCGGCGAGCAGGTGGCGGAAGCGATCCGCGGCCGCGTGAGGCATGAGCTCGGCGTCACGTGCTCGATTGGCGTGGCGCCGACGATGCTCGTGGCCAAGCTCGCCTCCGATATGCGAAAGCCCGACGGACTGACGGTGATCCGCAGCGGGGACCTGCCTGGGGCGCTCGCGCACCTTCCGATCGAGCGGATGTGGGGCGTCGGTCCGACAAGCGCGGCAGCGCTGCGGGCGAGGGGGATCTGCTCCTTCGGCGACCTCCACCGCATGAGGCGAGCAGACGCGGCGTCGGCGCTCGGTGAGGGCGGCGGATCGCTGTGGGACATGGCACATGGCATCGATGCCCGCGAGGTGAGTCCGAGTCGGGAGGCGAAGTCGATCGGGCGTGAGGAGACCTTCGATGAGGACCTGAAGTCGCTTGAGGACGCGCATGCGGCGATGGCACGGCTCGTTGAGGCCGTGGGGACGAGGCTCCGGGCGCAGGGACTCTCATGCAGGACCGTGACGGTCAAGATCCGCAGCGGCAACTTCACGACAGTCACGCGCCGCGTGACGCTCGATGCCGCCACTGACCGCACGGATGTGCTCTGGTCGTGCGCCCGGGACCTGCTGACGCGCTGGGCGTCGTCCGGGTTCGTGCCGGTGCGGCTGGTTGGCGTGAGCGCGAGCGCGCTGGTGGCGCGCGCGGACGCCGCGGCGCTGTTCGTCGATGCGGGCGAGGATCGTGCACGGCGGATCGATGCGGCCCGTGACGCCGCAGTGCGCAAGTTCGGGCCAGGCGCCATCGGCACGGCGGTGACCCTGCGCGGTGCGGAGGGGGCCGCATCGGCGTTACCCTCGGCCGGCGATGATGCCGATGACCGGAGTCGCAGCGGGGTTCACGATGGCCGGTGACGCCGGCGCGCTCGACGCGTGGATGGACCTGCTTGGCCGGCTCCACCCGCTCATGGTGCACTTCCCGGTCGCGCTTGTGATCGTGGCTGCGCTGGTGGAGCTGTGGCGAGCGGTGCTGCGGCACGAGGGCCCCTCGCCATTCGCGCGAGTTGCGGTGTGGTTCGCAGCCCTGTTCGGGATCGCAGCGGCCAGCAGTGGTTGGGCCAACGCGGCGTACGGCGGCGACTCCGCATCCGTGAGCCTGTTCCTGCACCGCTGGGGCGGGGTCGCCGTTGCGGTGCTGCTGGTTGCGCTGGCCATTGCCGGCACGCAGGCCTCGAGGGCGGGCCACGCGGCGTGGAGCGGCCTCTGGCGCATGGGGCTGGTGCTCTGCGCAGGGCTTGTGGCGGCGGTTGGCCACTTTGGAGGCAATCTGGTGCACGGCGAGGGCTACGTGACGCGCGCGCTGTGGAACGCACTCGATGCATCCCTGCGTCCGGCGCAGGCACCTGCCAGCGACACGTCAGCTGGTGGTGCGCGTGCCGGTGCGGAGACGGTCGCCGTAGTTCATGCCGGTGCGGTGGGCTCATACGCCGACATCCTTCCCATCTTCGAGAGCCACTGCTTCGACTGCCACGGTGGCGGGAAGCAGAAGGCCGGAATCAGGCTTGACGATCCGGCATCTCTGATTGGCCAGCAGCGCCAGGGTCGGACGATGGTCAAGCCCGGAGATCCGGATGCAAGCTCACTCCTGACCGTGCTGACACTTCTGGTCGATGACGAGCTCGCCATGCCGCCTGAGGGCGATCGGCTCTCTGCCGCCGAGATCGCCAAGGTGCGTGCATGGATTGCGGCCGGAGCGCCGGTGCCCGATCCCCGCTGACGCATCGCCTGACGCTCGACGAAGTCACGGACGACAGGGTCTGCGGCGAGAACTCCAGCCGTCGCGTTCGAGGATCCCGGTCGATCATGGTCCAGGCAGTGGGCTGCCGCCCAGCGACGGCCCTGCGCGTCGAGCATGGCCCCGTACTCCGCACGCGACAGCGACGGCGCGATGTCCGTGGGGCTCGACTCCGACACCGCGGCGTCGGGATCTGGGGGAAGCGAGGATGCGATCAGGAGGTGCCGAGACACGACGAGCTCGATGGCGGATTCGGGAGCGCCGCGGTCGGCCAAGGTCTCCGCGAGGGCGACGAGGGCCATCGCATCAACGCTTCTGGGCAGGCCGCGGGTGCGACGCAGCTGCTCGGCATCGGCCAAGGCGCCGGCGAGTCTCTTGCAGTCTCCCGAGATTGCAGCGTGCCACACGTTGGCGGCTGCGCGCGCGTGGGCGGCGGACTCATCGGCCGATGCTCCGAGGATCATCTCGCTCGTGTACGGCTCGGGAAGCGTGGCTCCCGCGGTGACGTGCTGCAGCAGGGCGATTCTGGCCTGTGCGTCGAGCCATCCATGCGACGGTGCGCAGAGCGATTCGCGGGTCAGGTTCCGCGACCGTGGATCTGCAGCCCACGTCAGTGCTGCCCGAACCCTCTGGCCCTCGGTCCAGATCGCGCGCAGCTCCGGTGTGCCCCCGTGCGCACGGCGGCTCTGGCGGACCAGCAGTTCGGACGGTCGCTGGCGCAGCGCCACGGCGACAGAGGCTCGCGTGGACTCGACCTGATCGGGCGCATCCTCGCCCGAATCCCGCCGGCGATGCGAGCTGACCACCCACGGTGCGACCCTGGTCACGTCGCACTCGGGCATTGCCATGCGAAGCTCTCCCCCCCGGTCCGCCCGGGATGGCAGGGGCGCGCGCGTGGCCGTGAGCGTGAACGGCGGCGCCCAGATCCAGTGCCGGGCCGCATCTGCGAAGTCGTAGGTGTCGGCAAGCTGGTCGAGCGGAGCGGGTGCCCCTGGCCAGGGGTCCTGCATGCGACCGGAGCCCCAGCACTCGACATCGGTCCCGTCGTGGGACAGGCGGATGGTGGTCCGGTCTGGGACAAGCGGGGCATCGAATCCGCGCAGACCGACCATGGGCTCATGCCAAACCGGTCGCGCGACGATGCCCCGCTCGTCGTGAATGACGCGCCACCGTATCGCGCACGGGAAGTCGGCTCCCGACGCCTCCGCGAAGTACGTCACCACATCGGCCACCAGCGGACCCGCAGAGCGTGGGCGCGGGATGGCATCCCGACGTGCCGCCATCGCAGAGGCAAGGCGCGTGGCGTCAACGCCGTTGGCGGCGCCGAACGCCACATGGTCACAGGAGATCACCGATGCGAGCAGCTCCGATGCATCCGATTCGCCCGCCCCGATGCGTGCGGTCAGCGCGGCCGCGAGGAATGCCCAGTCGGTCGAGCGCTTCCTCGCGAGCAGCAGCGCGTGATCGCCTCCAAGCGTGGCGCTCGCGAGGGAAGCCCGCATCCGTGCGGACTCCCTCGACAGGAGCACCTCGACACCTGCCCGCGACTCCTCCGGCTGCATCCCTGCAGGCGCGGTGGTGTCTGGTGGCCGATCATCCGGGTGGGCTGCCGGGAGCAGCAGGGCTGATGCGACGAGGATCGCTGCGCCCGCGAACGGGCGCAGCGACCGTGCGGCCAGGCCGTGCCGGTGCGCTCCGGTGGCCATCGCTTACCCCGCACCAATCGAGAGGTCAGCGCTCGCCGACGCGCTCGACATGCCGTTGTCGCCCACGGCGGCGGACACGGACACCGCAGCAGCTCCCTGCACCGACACCCGCACCCCGCGGTTCGTGAACGCGCAGTAGCGGCGTCCGGGCGTGATCGTGAAGGATGCGGCGCCCACGGCAGCGCCATCGCCAGACGTGGACCACTCGTCGCGCGAGGAGATCGTCCCCCGGACATTCGGCCTCGTCAGGTCCACCTCGCTGCCGAGGGTGCCCGAGATCTCGAACCGCTCCGAGGTGCTGTCGTACTGCACCCGTCCCTCAAGGTTGATGGGGCTGAGCGTGAAGGGCAGCGAACCCGGTCCGGATGTGGACCCCGAGGCCGAGGACGTGGCCGCCGCAGAGCATCCCACGCGCGGCGACGCGGCGACGCCGATCGTCATGGTGCCGCCACCGAGCGACTCGAGGCTGACTGGCCGTGGGCATGCCGGGAACGCCCCGCGCCACGACTCGCGCCACGACGTGGAGAAGATCGCCCGCGCGGAACCGGTGAGCGCACCCTGGCCCCAGAAGTGGCTCGATCCGTCGACCGATGCCGAGACGTGCACGCTCCCGGGCATCGCGAGGCTCCTGCGGCAGAATCGCCAGCGCGTGCCGTTGACCGCATGCTGCCCCTCGTCATTCATGGGCCTTGCTGGGATCAGCATCGGCTCTCCCTCCCGCTTGACCCATTCGCCGGGCCCGCAGTTGCACGCGGTGTCCTCTCCCGGGCCCTGTGTGGTTCCCGACCCGTCCCCGCAGAGGATCTCCATGTCGGGGCAGGGCTCTCCGCCGAGGTCCGCGAGGGCAGGCGGTGCGGTGACGGCGACGATGGACGCGAGAAGCGCGAGGTGGTGCACGGCGACCCTCGTGCGGACCGGCATGAGGACTTGAGGCGCGATCAGTTGCATGTTCCCAGCCATGGGCAGCTCCCTCCCCGCCGGCGAGCCGGCGGAATCTGTGGACGATGAGTGACTCGTGGCGCCCGCAACGCGCGGACGGCAGCTCGGCCACCCTAGCGGGCGCGCGAGGGCCGTCTCCCGTCTGCATCCGTTTTTCTGCGAAGACTGCGGGCGGCGCACGCGCCGCCCCACACCGCGAGGGGCAACGCCCCGGCGTGGACTCGAACCACGGACCTGCCGCTTAGAAGGCGGCTGCTCTAATCCGACTGAGCTACCGGGGCCTGCCCGAAAGTGTAGGGTCGGGGTCGGCAGGCCTGATGCCGGTGTACGGCGCGGCACGCGACGCGAGATGCCCGTACGCGGCGCGTGATGCGGCGATCGCCATCGCGCGCACGAACCTCTCCCGGCGGTCCTGCCGGCTCGCCAGCGGGGGCGCGGGCACCGTCTCGCGCACCGGCACGGGCTGCGCATCGGCTGCAGCGGTGCGACGCGAGTCGTCGCGCAGCGCCTCGAGGAGCCCCCATCCCTCGGGGATCTCGCGGGCACGAAGCATGCCGCGTGGGGCCAGGATGTAGAGGCGGTCGGCGAGGCGGTAGCGAGTCATGAGGCAGAACTTCGTCTGGCCGTGGAGGCGCTGGTCCACACGCCGCAGGTCAAGCAGCACCCGGCGGTACCCGTCGTCACGGCTTGCCGTGAAGTCCCAGTCCGCGGCCTCGGAGAACAGGGACTCGTCTCGCCGGCACAGGTGCGGCTCGAAGACCTTGAGCCTCGACTCCTCGAGCTGCCGCCGCTTGGCCAGCAGCCGGTCGCGCTCCGCGACGAGCTCGTCACGCTGCTCGTCGTCGCGGAAGAAGTCCGCGCGGGACTGCTTGCACTCGATGGCGATGGATTCGTCGCGCAGGCCACCCTCGCGCCAGCCGGCAGCATCGACGCGCCACCTCGGCACCGCGGTCGTCACCTCGGTGGCCACCACCCTGCACCGCTGGGCGAACAGCCACCCAAGCGCCAGGGACTTGAGCGCTCGGTGGTCGATGGTCTCCACGGGACCTGCACGTCAGCCGCGCGCGGCGGCTCAGGACTGCGAGGACTCTCGCACGAGCCTCTGGTAGTGCTCGCGCTCGCCGCGGCCTCGGAGCGGATAGTCCTTGCGCAGCGGGTGCGCGGGATAGTCCTTCCAGAGCAGGATGCGCCGAAGGTCAGGATGCCCGGCGAAGCGGATGCCGAACATGTCGTAGACCTCGCGCTCCATCCACTCGGCGCCCGGCCAGATGTCGCACACCGAGTCGATCTCGAGCGCCGGGTCCACGGCGATGCCGGACGTGTCCATCGATGGCTGCAGGTAGGTCTTCAGCCGGATGCGCACATTGCGCGCATGGCTCTGGATGTTGTGG
>VERO01000404.1 GCA_018882625.1 Phycisphaerales bacterium
CTCCGGACCAGTGCGCGCGCCTCGGCCGCGCATGGTTGGGCCGGCACGGGATCCATGGCGGCCGCGCGCGCAGCGGGACCGGACCGAGGGCGCATGGCTCGCCTACGCTCCCGGTTCCATGACACGATCCTGCGCCGCCGTCGCTGCGTTCCTCGCCCTGCTGTGCGCGGCACCGGCATTCCCGGAGCAGTCGCCGTCGCCGGGGGATGCGCCCATCCCGCCGATCCGCCTCAATCGCGTCTTCAGGGAGGTTGCGCTGAAGCGGCCGGTGCAGGTGGTGTCGCGCGCGGACCGGCCCGGCGTGCTGTACGTCGTCGAGCAGCGTGGGCGCATCGTCGAGATCGACGCATCCGGCGACTCGCCGAAGAGCCGTACGGTGGCTGACTTCCCCTCGTCGACGGTCAACGCCAAGTTCAACGAGCAGGGGCTGCTCTCGCTGGCGTTCGACCCTCGGGTCGCCGAGAACCGCACTGCATACCTCTGGTTCACGGCTGGCAAGTCGGACGGCAAGCCGGAGAGGAACGTGCTCGCATCCGTGCGGCTGGCGGAGGACGGCACGTTCGAGCTCGGCTCGCTGCGGCCGCTCGTGGAGATCGAGGATCCGGCGTGGAACCACAATGGGGGCACCGCGCTCTTCGGCCCTGACGGGATGCTGTACGTGTCGATCGGCGATGGCGGATCTGGCAACGACCCATGGGGCCATGGTCAGGACATGGGCACGCTGCTCGGCAAGATCATCCGCATCGACGTGTCGCGCGACGAGGGAGGGCGCGGATACGCGATCCCTGCGGACAATCCCTTCGTCGGGCGTGAGGGCGCGAGGCCGGAGATCTGGGCGAGCGGGCTGCGCAACGTCTGGCGCATGAGCTTCGACCGCAAGACCGGCGAGCTCTGGGCGGGCGACGTCGGCCAGAATGCGTTCGAGGAGATCGACCTCATCGTGAAGGGCGGCAACTACGGCTGGCGTCCGCGAGAGGGACTCCATGGCACGCCCGGAGTACCGGACCGCGCCGACTCGAAGGGCACGTTCATCGACCCGATCGCCGAGTACCCGCACCGCGATGGCGTCTCCGTCACCGGCGGATTCGTGTGCCGGGATCCAGGGAGCCCTGAGCTTGGAGGCGTCTACATCTATGCCGACTACGAATTCGGGACCTTCTGGGGGCTGCGCGCGAGCGCGGGCACGCTCGCTGCCGGACCTGCCGTGATCCTCAAGCGGCCACGCTTCTTCCCGGCGAGCTTCGGCGAGGGCACGGACGGCACGCTGTACGTGTGCGGCACGGAGAGGTCCCATGACGGCCCTGGGGCGATCTACGCGATCGTGCCCGCCAGCGGCAGTTCGGATCCCGCCGCGAAGGACGCGGCCAAGCCCGCCGGCAAGTAGCGGGTGCGCTGCCGGGTCGGGCTAGACTGGCGAGCGCATCAGATTTGCCGCGTTCCCGACGCGATTTGCGGTCTCGGGGAGTCCAGCCCGGGTCAATGCGTACTGTTGACCGCGCCACGCCCCGCACAGGAGCCCCCATGAACCGTCCCCTCGCGACCACCCGACTCACGATCCCCTCCCTCCTTGCAGCGGGAGCCCTCGGGCTCGCCGCGAGCACCATGTGCCTGCAGG
>VERO01000118.1 GCA_018882625.1 Phycisphaerales bacterium
GTCCTACACCGTGACCGTCGACTACGACTGGGTCGACATGCGCACCGGCACCCCGATCGTGTCGCGCAAGGGCTACGAGGTGAGTGCCGTCTTCGTGGCGAGCAACACCAACACCGAGCCGATCGACCTGGGCCGATTCGAGGCCGCAGACATGCTGGCGCGCGATATTGTCGCGTCCATGCAGGGCGACTGGTGACATCCGCTCCAGCCGCGCCTACCAATTGACGAAGGAGTTCCATGCGCACCAACGCCCACCATCCATCTGACACGGCTCGCATGCTCGAGTCCCGCGGCGAGCCCAAGGGCAGCTCGGGCGACAAGGGCAACCGCACGCCGGGACAGGGAGGCCCCGAGGGCCTGAAGCCTCGCAAGACGTTCATGACGTGGATCGTCCTGCTCACGGTGGTGGCGCTGCTGGCGACTGTCCTCACCGGATCGGGCTCGCGCGGCGAGGCGCTCGACACGCCGCAGCAGTTCATGCAGCTGGCGAAGGAGGGCTACTTCGAGCCTGGAAGCGTCGTGATCGAGGACTCCGCGCTGGTGGCCACGCTCTCGAAGAACCTCCCCGGCGCCACGAGCCGCACCGGGCAGAAGGGCGCGCGCGTGTGGGTGCGCATCGCGCCCGGCCAGTACGACTGGTGGCGCACGCAGCTCACGTCGGCCAATGTGCAGTGGCAGGAGGCGGTGGGCCAGAACGCGTGGCTGAGCTGGCTGATCACGGGACTTCTCCCCGGGCTCATCATCTTCGGGCTCATCTGGTTCCTCTTCGCGCGTGCCTTCCGCGGCGCGGGCGGCGGTCCGGGCGGCATGCTCGGCAGCTTCGGCAAGAGCCGCCACAAGATGACGAGCAAGGAGAGCGTGAACATCACCTTCGCGGACGTCGCAGGCATCGACGAGGCGAAGGAGGAGGTCACGGAGATTGTCGAGTTCCTCAAGAACCCCAAGCGCTTCGCGAAGATCGGCGGCCGCATCCCGCGCGGCGTGCTGCTCTCGGGCCCGCCCGGATGCGGCAAGACGCTGCTCGCCAAGGCGATCGCCGGCGAGGCCGACGTCCCCTTCTTCTCGATCTCCGGCTCCGACTTCGTGGAGATGTTCGTGGGCGTCGGCGCCAGCCGCGTGCGCGACCTCTTCAAGCAGGCCAAGGAGAACGCCCCCTGCATCATCTTCCTCGACGAGATCGATGCGGTAGGCCGGCGCCGCGGCGGAGGCTTCTCCACCGGCGGCCACGACGAGCGCGAGCAGACGCTCAACGCGATCCTCGTGGAGATGGATGGCTTCGAGGCCGCGGACCAGGTGATCGTGATCGCCAGCACCAACCGCGTCGACGTGCTCGACCCGGCCCTGACGCGGCCCGGGCGCTTTGACCGCGCGGTGACGGTGCCGCTGCCCGACCTCAAGGGCCGCGCGCAGATCCTCGCGGTGCACTCCAAGAAGGTGAAGATGGGCCCCGACGTGGACCTCGCGCGCCTCGCGCGCGCCACGCCGATGTTCAGCGGCGCGGATCTCGCGGCCGTCATCAACGAGGCCGCGATCCTCGCGACGATGGCCGAGAAGGACTTCATCGAGATGACCGACCTCGAGGAGGCGCGCGACAAGGTGCGCTTCGGCCGCGCCCAGAAGTCCCGCAAGATCGAGCAGGAGGAGCGCGTCGCCACGGCCTACCACGAGGCGGGGCACGCGCTGCTGCAGGTTCAGCTCGGCGACGCCGACCCGCTGCACAAGGTCACGATCATCCCGCGCGGCCAGGCGATGGGCACCACGTTCAGCCTGCCCGAGAAGGACCGCTACGGCTACTCGCGCAAGTTCGTGCTGGCCACGATGCGAGTCCTCTGCGGCGGGCGCATCGCGGAGCAGCGCCGCACCGGAGACACGAGCTCGGGCGCCGCGATGGACATCAAGATGGTGACCGCCTACGCCCGCGCCATGGTGCTTGAGTGGGGCATGAGCGAGCGCCTCGGGTTCGTGAACTACTCCGGGCAGGACTCGCGCGAGATGTTCATCCCCGAGCGCGACTACTCGCCCGAGACGGCGCGCATCATCGACGAGGAGATCCGGCGCCTCGCCGACGAGGCCTACGCCGACGCGGTGCAGATGGTCAGCGCCAACTGGGAGAAGGTCGAGGCGATCGCCGAGGCCCTGCTCCGCCACGAGACGCTGCAGCGCGACGAGGTCGAGAAGCTGATGCGCGGCGAGCGCCTCGAGAAGTCGACGGTCGCGGAGATCCTGCAGAAGGAGCTGCCCAAGGCCCCTCCCGCTGCGCCGAGCGCAGGCGCATCGGGCTCAGGCGGCGAGGATCTCGGCGGCCTCGTCCCGAGGCCCGCGTAGCGCGGCGGCTGCGCTCGGCACATGGCGCACATCACGCTTCCGATCGACGTCCCGGGCATTCGCGGCCCGCTCGCGTTCAGGCCCGACGCGGCGAAGCACCTTCTCGGGCTCGCCGAGACCATCCTCCGCCAGCCCGCAAGCCTCGAGCCGGGCGAGCGGGAGGCGATCGCGGCGTGGACGTCGCACCTCAACGGCTGCATGTTCTGCATGAAGTCGCACGCGGCGGCGGCCAGGGCCTGGCTCGGTCCTGAGCGCAGCGCGGCGCTCGACCGCCTGCTTGCCGACGAGGACGCGAGCGGCTTCCCGCCGAAGATGCGCGCGCTGCTCGACATCTCGCGCGCGCTGCAGGGCTGCGTGCTCGGCGTGAGGCCAGAGCACATCGAGCGGGCCCGCGCTGCGGGCGCGAGCGACAGCGACATCCACGATGCGGTCCTCATCACGGCCGCGTTCTGCATGTACAACCGGTACGTTGAGGGGCTCGGCACGCGCGAGGCCGACGAGCGCGACTACGAGCCGATGGGACGTCGACTGCGGGACCAGGGCTACTGCCCGCCGGGCGCCTGAGGCTCGCCGGGCCCGCAGGCGGCCCCCGCCGGGGATCAGTCCTCGGGAGCGTCCTCGCCAAGCGTGCGCTTGGTGCGCAGCAGGTGGTGGTAGTGCTGCGCGAACCGGTGCGCCTCGTCGCGGATCGACTGGCAGAGCTTCAGCCCCGCATTCTCACGGCCCAGCCGGATCGGCTCGTCGCGGTCGGTCGTCCAGATCAGCTCCTCCCGCTTCGCAAGCCCGATCACCGCAGGAGGCTGCCGCTCGAGCTGCGCGAAGGCCTCCATCGCGGCGCGCAGCTGGCCGATGCCTCCGTCGATCAGGATCAGGTCTGGATAGAGCTCCTGCCCCTCGCCCGCCTCCCGGTATCGGCGTGACACCACCTCGCGGATCGCCGAGTAGTCGTCGTTGGCGACGGTGCGGATGCGGAAGCGCCGGTAGCCATCCTTGAATGGGCGGCCGTCGATGAACGCCACCTTGCTGCCCACCGTCTCGCTGCCGCCGAGGTGCGCGATGTCGATCGCCTCGATGCAGCGCACCGCATGCGGCAGCCCGAGCGTGCGCTGGATGCTGCGCAGTCCCGCCGTCGGATCCTGCACAAGGCTCGTCACCTCGGGCTGCCAGTCGTACTCGGCGTCGCCGCCGCGCGTCTCGCGCTCGGAGAGCTTCTCGAGCGCGCCGATCTGGTCGCGCAGCGACGCGGCCTTCTCGTACTCCTGCGACGCTGACGCCTGATCCATCTCGGCGCGCATCTCGCGCAGCATCGCGCTGCGCTTCGACCCCAGGAACCTGATGAACCGGTCGATGTCCGCGCGGTACGCCTCGGGCGTGATGCGGTTCGCGCAGGGCGCCGTGCACTGGTCGATGGCGTGCAGCAGGCAGGGCCGGAACCGGCGATTCGCGGGGTTGTCGGCGCGGATGTCAAGCTCGCACGTGCGGAACTTGAAGACGCGCTGGAGCGTCTGCATCGAGTGGCGCAGCGCGCCGCTGCTCGTGAACGGCCCGAAGATGCGCGCGCCCCTGAAGCGCTCATGCTGAGGGTCGCGCGTGATGAAGACGCCCGGGAACTCCTCGCGGACGGTGACCACCAGATACGGGAACGTCTTCCCGTCCTGCATGCGGTCGTTGAATCGTGGCCGAATGTCCTTGATGAGGCGCGCCTCAAGCAGCAGCGCCTCCCACTCGCCCTCGCACGGCAGCACGTCGATGTCCACCACAAGGTCGAGCATCGGCTGCTTGCGCGGTCCGAGGTCCGCGCTCGGCACGAAGTAGCTCGACACGCGGTCCGCCAGGCAGTTGGACTTGCCCACGTAGAGCACGCGGCCCTCGGCGTCCTTCATCAGGTACACACCTGGGATCCGGGGCAGGCTGCGCGCCTTGGCCAGTAGCGCGGGCAGGCGCTCGACACGGTCTGGCCCGCCGCCCTGCACCCGTTCCGGACCCGAACCTCCGTGATTGGCGGAACTGGCTCCATGCGCAGGACCTTGGTCGCCAAGGGGACCGGAACCACCCCCGCCGGCCCCTCCATCGGACCAGTCGCGCAAAAATCTGGTGGCAATATGGGGCATCGGAGGGATCCTGATGGTATTTCGGAGGTATAGTCTTCCAACTCAAGGAGCTACCAACCAATGAAGACCATCTCTGCCATTCTCGGAACCGTCGTTCTCGCCCTCGCGGCCTGCTCTTCCCCAGAGTCCACCACCGCCCCCGGCGCGGTCGGCTCGAAGAAGGATGACTGCTGCCCATCGAAGGCCGCATGCGCCACCAAGTGCTCGGACAAGAAGGAAGCGTGCGCCGAGAAGACCGCCGCTGCTGCCCCCGGCGCTGTCGGCGAGAAGAAGAGCTGCGCCATGCCGTGCGCCGAGAAGAAGGCTGCGTGCCCGGCGATGACCGGCGACGCGGCTGCCCCGGCCCCCGGCGCCGTCAGCGAGAAGAAGTCCGACTGCGCCAGCAAGTGCTCCTCGATGAAGAGCGGCTGCAGCGCCTCCAAGACCAACGGCTGAGTTCGCGGCGCACAGGCGCCCGACTCGCCGTCACGAACGTGCAGGCCCCTGCTTCGGCGGGGGCCTGTTTCGTTTCGTTACGGCCCCGAACTGGGATCGGGCGCACGCGGCACGCGTTGCGCTCAGGCGGCGGCATGGCGGCTTCGCGCAATCCACGCCGTTAGCATCGCTCGCATGTCACCGATCCTGTTGCGCGGCGGCCGGGTGATCGACCCTGCCCGTGGCGTGGATGCGACCGCGGATGTCCTGATCGAGGGTGGGATTGTCAGGGCCATCGCAACCAGCCCCAGGCAGCACACGGCGGACGTGACCCTGGACTGCAGCGGGAAGCTGGTGCTGCCCGGTCTTGTCGATCCGCACGTCCACCTTCGAGAGCCCGGACAGTCGCACAAGGAGACGATTGCCAGCGGCGCCGCTTCGGCCATCGCTGGCGGGTTCACCAGCGTCTGCTGCATGCCCAACACGGATCCCGCAATCGACCTGCCCAGCACCGTCGAGTTCGTGAGGATGCGCGCCAATGTGGCCCGCCTCGCCCGGGTGTTCGTGGCTGGCGCCGCGACCGTCGCACGCAAGGGCGAGCAGCTGGCACCGATGGGCGCGATGCGCGCAGCGGGTGCCGTTGCCTTCACGGACGACGGCGACTGCATCGCATCGGCAAGCATGATGGGCAAGGTGCTGTCGACCTGCGCATCGCTGGATGTGCCGTTCATGCAGCACTGCCAGGATCCAAGCCTCACCAAGGGCGCAGTCATGCACGCGGGCGTGGTGTCGGCGCGGCTTGGCCTTGGCGGATGGCCCTCCGTCGCCGAGGAGATCGTCATCGAGCGCGACATCAGGCTGAACCGCGCGTATGGGTGCCGCTACCACGTGCAGCACCTCTCGAGCTCGGGAAGCGTGGAGATCGTCCGACGCGCGCGCGCAGAGGGCCTGCCGGTGTCCGCAGAGGCATCGCCCCATCACCTGCTGCTGACGGACGACGCGTGCGACGGCTACGACACGATGGCCAAGGTGAACCCTCCATTGCGCACTGCGGCTGACGTCGCCGCCGTGCGCGCGGGCGTTGCGGACGGCACCATCGGCGTGCTCGCCACGGATCATGCGCCCCACACGAGCGCCGAGAAGTCCCGTGACTTCGCATCGGCTCCCTTCGGGCTCGTCGGCCTCGAGACTGCCCTGCCGCTCTACATGGAGGCCCTGGTGGACAGCGGCGCGATCTCGCTGCCCCGCCTCGTCGAGCTGCTCACCTTGGCGCCGGCGAGGCTGCTCGGGCTCGATGCGCGCGGCATCGGCCGGCTGGAGGAGGGACTGCCTGCCGACATCACGGTGGTCGACCCGGCCGCGGAGTGGACGGTGGACCCTTCCGCATTCCTGTCCAGGAGCCGCAACACGCCCTTCGCCGGACGTCGCGTGCGCGGCCGCGTGAGCGACGTGCTGGTCGGCGGGCGCCGGGTGCTCGCCGATGGCGCGCTCGCGGATGTCGCCTCCTCCGCGCTCACCTGGTGCTGAGGCCGTGACCGGAGGTCCGCCCCCCATCCGAGAGCGGGTGTGCGACCTGCTGGCATCCGTCATCCTGCGCGGACGGTGGATCGTGCTGTCCGTGACCACCCTGCTTGCGGCAGCCGGCGCGATCCTTGCGGCCACGAGGCTGCAGCTCGACGCCGACACGAACTCCCTCATCGAGCCCTCGCGCCCCTTCATGCAGCGCTACCGACAGTACCTCGCGCAGTTCGGGGACCAGGAGCACATCTACGTGGCGATCGACTCGCGAGGCGATGCGGCGGCAGCGCAGGCAGCTGCCGACGCCATTGGCGGTGCGCTCGAGACGCTGCCCGGCCTCACGGCGGTGCGCTGGCGCATCAGCGTGCCCGAGCAGTGGACGCTTGCGCCGCGCGCGATGCCGGACCGTGATCTGGATGGTCTCGTGCTGGCGGCGGGTGCGCTGCCCGTGCTCGCGGCCTCCCCCGACGCGGCGGCCGTCCTCGCGCATGCCGATGCCGAGCTCGGCCGGCTGACCTCAGGCG
>VERO01000119.1 GCA_018882625.1 Phycisphaerales bacterium
CGCCTGGAGCCTGCGCACAGCATCCTCGGTGACAGGATCGCCGACCAGGACGCACGTGCTCTGCGCGGTGCCGCGGCCCACGCGGCCCCGGAGCTGGTGGAGCTGCGCGAGGCCGAACCGCTCCGCATGCTCGATCATCATGATGGTCGCCGCGGGCACATCGACGCCAACCTCGATGACCACGGTCGCGACGATGGCATCCAGCTCATGGGCGCTGAAGGCGCGCATGACCGCATCGCGCTCCTCGGGCCGCAGCCTTCCATGCACCTCGCCGATGCGGAGCCCCGAGAACGGACCGCGCCGCAGCGACTCGGCGTGCGTGGCCACGTCCTTGAGCCCATGGTCGCCGTCCTCCACCGCCGGCACGACGACGTAAGCCTGCTCGCCCGCGTCGATGCGCGCGCGCATGCGGCGGTAGGCGGCGGGCGCATCGGCGGGGGACACGACCTCGGTGGCCACTGCAGTCCGGCCCGGAAGCCTTCCTCGGATCTGGCTCACGTCGAGGTCTCCGAAGAGCGTCAGCGCAAGCGTGCGCGGAATGGGCGTGGCCGTCATCACGAGCGTGTGCGGCAACGTGCGCACCTTCGCGCCACCCGAGGCCTCGGCCTTCTCGCGCAGCGCGGCCCGCTGCTCCACGCCGAACCTGTGCTGCTCGTCGACCACAGCCACCGCGAGGCTGCGGAACGCCACGTCAGCCATCAGGAGCGCATGCGTACCGACCGCCATGTCAAAGGCGCCCTCGGCAAGTCCCGCCTGCACCACCGCACGGTCTGCCGCGCCGAGGCTGCCGGAGAGGTACGCGATCCGCACGCGGCTTCCGGCGAGCATCGACGACAGCACGCGGAAGTGCTGCTCGGCGAGGATCTCCGTGGGCGCCACCAGCGCAGCCTGGTGCCCATGCGCCACAGCCACCAGCATCGCGTATGCGGCGACTGCCGTCTTTCCCGATCCCACGTCGCCCTGCAGCAGCCGGTTCATCGGCATCTGGGTGGCGAGGTCCGACGCGATCTCGGCGCACACCGCAGACTGGTCGGCCGTCAGCGTGAAGGGCAGTCGCGCACGGATCGCCTGGTCGATCTGGGGAGTCACCGGCAACGCGGTGGCGCGCATCGTGTGCCTGACCTGCCAGCGTCGGAGCATCGCCGCGAGCTGAAGGTGCAGCAGCTCGTCGAACGCCAGGCGCCTCCGACCTTGGGTGGCCGACTCGAGATCCTGCGGGGCGTGCACCAGCCGATAGGCGTCGGCCAGCGCGGGAAGCCCCAGATTCGCCGTGATCTCGCGCCGCACAGGGTCATCGATGCCGGCGAGCGCCCGAGGCAGGCAATCCGACACGATCCGCTCGATGCGCCAGCTCGGGACATCCTCGGATGCGCGGTAGACCGGACGCAGGCGAGCTTCGGCGCTGGCGGGGGGCCGTGCCGGCTGCTCGGGCTCCCACCGCGGGTTGACCATCTCGAGGTAGGGACCGCGGGCCTTCACCCGCCCATGCGCAATGCCGCGCATGCCGGGGTGGATCTTGCGCGCCATCCACGTGGCGTTGAACCACACGAGCCTCACGGTCATGTCGCCGCACTCGAGGGTCGCCTCGCTGCGCGGACGCCGCGCGCCCGGGATGTGCCTGATCGCGCGCACCTCGCCGCGCATGCTGCGCACCGTCCGCTCCGCGTCGGGTACCTCCGCGAGCTCGCGCGCCGCCTCTTCAGGGCTCTGCTCGCCGGCCTCCGCCTCGTACCTGATCGGCACGTGCTTGAGGGCATCGGCCACAGTCCTGAGCCCGATGCGCGACAGCTGCCGCGCGAGGTTGGCCCCGACTCCGGGAAGGTCGGTCAACGGCGACCTGAGGTGGATCGAACCGGCACCGGCATCGGGCGCTGCGCTCACGCGCCTTACGATACGCACGTGGCTCGACGCCCCTTCGATCCTGCCGCGGCGCTCGGGGGACTCTTCGATGAGCCCCGCGATGCGCCTCGCGAGGCTTCGGCACCGGACCCTCGATCGCCGGCTGCGCAGGGCGACGGGTCGGTGCGCACCTACTCGGTGACCGAGGTGTCCATGCGGATCCTTCAGGCCCTCGAGCGCAACCTCGACAGGGTGCGGGTGCGCGGCGAGGTGCTGAACTTCCGCGAGGTCAACCGCAACTGGTACTTCTCGCTCAAGGACAGCGAGTCGCGCCTCGACGGCATCATGCTCCGCATGGACCAGCGGGGAACCGAGCCGCCATGCGACGGCACGGAGGTCATCGTCGAGGGACGCATCACGCACTTCGCCAAGCAGGGCCGCACGCAGATCCGCGGCGAGTCCATGGTGCCGGTGGGCGCCGGCGACCTTGACGCGCGCATGCGTGCGCTGCATGCGGAGCTCGCCGCGCGAGGCCTGCTCGATCCCGCACGCAAGCGCACCCCGCCGCGCATCCCAAGATCCGTGATCGTGATCACGAGCCGCGGGAGCGCAGCCGAGGCTGACGTCGGCCATGCGCTCGCGACCCGGGCACCCGGCGCGCGGGTGACCTACGTCGATGCGCGAGTGCAGGGCGAGATGGCCGTCCGCCAGCTGTGCGATGCGCTCGCGGCCGCATCCGCCGCCGGTGCGCGAGGGGATGCGGACGTGGTCCTGCTCGTGCGCGGAGGCGGCTCCAAGGAGGACCTGTGGAGCTTCAACGAGCGTGCGGTCGCGGAGGCGATCCTGGCATGCTCGATTCCCGTGATCACCGGTGTGGGCCACGAGATCGACGTGACGATCGCCGATGCGGTGGCGGACCGCAGCTCGCCGACGCCCTCACGCGCGGCGACAGACCATTTCGCGTCGTCGGAGGAACTGCGCGACGAGGTCGACCACCTCGCCCTGCGCCTGCGCGAGAGCGCCCGCGCGCGCGTCACCGACCTTCAGAGGTCGCTCCACCTGATGTCGAGGCACCCCGGCCTCGAGCGCCCGGTCGGCGCCGTCATGCTGCGCCGTGGGGAGGTGGACCGCCGCGCGGCGTCGCTCGTGCAGGCGGCGCGCGCACTGGTGGCGCGGCATGCGGACCGCATGGCGCGCGCGCGCCTGTCGCTCGAGTCGCGCCATCCCCGGGCTCAGGTGTCGCGCAGGATGGTGCAGGTCAACGCCCTCGTGCAGGCGCTCAGCCGCGCGCATGCCTCGCGGACTGCCGCCGCGGCGGCTCGCATCGGCGCGCTGGCGTCGCAGCTCGAGTCGGTCGGGCCTGCCCGGGTGCTCGCGCGCGGCTACTCCATCACCGTCGGTCCCGATGGCATGCCGGTCCGCGACTCCTCCGCGCTGGCGCCGGGCGATGCGCTCCGCAGCATCTTCGCCCGCGGTTCCGTGCGCAGCGCCGTGGAGGCGGTGGAGCTGCCGGAGCGCGACGCTGGGGCCGCCGACGATCGCGGCGCGGTGCAGAACCCTCACTAGGATGCCTGCATGAGCCCCGCGAACCCGCGCCACGCATCGGCCAATCCCCCGAAGGACGCGAAGGCATCGCATCCCGATGCCGAGACGATGGGATTCGAGGACGCGGTGGCCGAGCTGGAGTCGATCATCGAGCGCATCGACGCTGGCGAGGTTGGTCTCGAGGCAAGCCTTGACGCGTACCGCCGCGGCGCGGCGCTCGTTCGCCGCTGCCGGGCGATCCTCGACTCCGCGCAGCAGGAGATCGAGCGGATCTCCGCTGCCGACCTCGCGGCGCGCGGCGCCGACGGGAACAGCTGAACCTCCCGATGGATGCGCTCCCGCCGGCAGTGCTGATCGCGCTCCCGTACGCGATCAACGCGCTCTTCCTCTTCGCGCTTGGCGCGTGCGTGGGGAGCTTCGTCAATGTGGTGGCGATCCGGCTGCCGTCAGGGATGGGACTCGCGCAGCCTCCAAGCCGGTGCCCGGTGTGCGGGCGGAGGCTGCGCTGGCACGAGAACATCCCCGTCCTGGGATGGTTTCTGGTGCGCGGGCGCTGCAGGTCATGCGGAACCAGGGTCAGCCCCGCGTACGCGGCCGTCGAGCTGCTGATGGGCGCCATGTTCGCTGGCCTGTACCTGCTCCTCTTCGCGGTGGACCCGACGGGCCGGTGGGGCGGCGCATGGCCGCAGTGGTTCCAGTCGACGGGGTTCATGGCGTCGATGCCGGCGTTCGCGGCGGTGTGCGCGCTGGTCGCGGCGCTCGTGGCAGCGACGCTCAGCGACCTGCGGACCTACCTGATCCCGATCCAGGTCACGGCGTGGCCCACGGCGATCGGCTGCGTCGCATGGTCATGGCAGGCCACACTTGGCCCGTCCTCTGCGCCGGCATACGCGCTGTGGCGGGAGCGGTGGCCGCTGCCGCTTCCAGACTGGACGCTGGCCGGACTCGCCATCGGTGCGGCTGCCGGACTGATCATCTCAAACGTCCTGCTCCGGCTCGGCAGGATCCTCCCGAGCTTCCACGACTACCACGAGTACCAGAAGGACGACTCCCCATTCGCCGACTACCCGCACGCGCGGCGCGAGATCTGGCGCGAAGTCCGCTTCGTGCTGCCCGCGGCAGTCGCGGGTGCCGTGGGTGCGGCGATCGCGCACTGGACCGCGACCCGCGCTGGGGGAACGGCTCCGGTTCCGCCTCTTCCGGTCGCCGCGCTCGCGGCGTCGCTGCTGGGCTACCTCATCGGCGCGGGGCTGGTGTGGGTGGTGCGCGTGCTGGGAACGCTTGCCAAGGGCGTCGAGGCCATGGGCATGGGCGACGTGCACCTCATGGGCGCCGCCGGTGCCGTCCTCGGATGGATCGACCCGACGGTGGCGTTCTTCGTGGCACCCTTCATCGGCCTCGGATGGATCGCGATCACCGCCGCGGCAGGGCGCATGCGGGGAGGAGGTCGCCGCGAGATCCCGTACGGGCCCCACCTGGCGATCGCGGTGCTGGCCGTGGTTCTGCTGCGGCCGGCGGTCACCGATGCGGGGAGGCTGCTCTTCCCGGCCTGGTTCGAGCAACCCGCCGGCAGCGCGGGGTGACCTGCGCCACGGCCTAGGGCCCATTCCGCGGCACCGTGCCCCAGTTGCCCTTGACGCCGCAGTCGCGCGATGCTGTGATGCGCGGCATCGAACGCCAACTCCACGAGAAAGGACTCTCACCCATGCGCCACGCTCGAATCACGGGATGGACTTCCTGTGCCCTCGCACTCCTCGCCTCCACGCTCGTCGGCTGCGACAGCGCCAAGCAGCAGAACGACACGCTCCTGCGCGAGAACGAGTCGCTGAAGGCGCAGCTTGACGACCGCAACGCTGCGCTCGAGCGCGCCGACCAGGAACGGCAGGATGCGATCGCGCGTGCTGCCGATGCCGAGTCGAAGCTTCAGGCCGCGCAGGCCGCCGGATCCGGGCCGGCAGCGTCGTCGTCGGCTCCTGACACGAGCGCGTTTGCCGGCATCGAGGGCGTGACCGCCACCGCGAAGGGCAACGACGTGCACGTGACGATCGAGGGCGACGTGCTGTTCGACTCGGGCCGCGACGAGCTCAAGGCTGCGGCCAAGAAGAGCCTTGACAAGATTGCGGCGATCATCAAGCAGCAGCACCCCAACGCCGAGATCCGCGTCGCCGGATTCACCGACACCGACCCGATCAAGTTCTCGAAGTTCAAGAGCAACTATCACCTTGGCTTCGACCGCGCCTTCTCGGTGCGCGAGTACCTCGTCTCGAAGGGACTCGACAGCAAGCGCGTGTCGCTGTCGTCCTACGGTCCGGACATGCCGCTGGCGACCAAGGCCAAGTCACGGCGCGTCGAGGTGATTGTGGTCGGCAGCTGAGGCGTCCGACCGCCTCAGAACTTGACGTCGAGCCCCTCGTCCCGGACCTTCCGCAGGAGCAGCTCGACTTCCGCGAGCGCAGCCTTGAGACGCTGCGCGCTGTCGGTGAGCGCGTTGTAGAGGTCGGGGTTGGACATCAGCTGGCCGACGGTGCCATCGCCCGACCCTGCCTGATCGGCGAGGCGCTGCACTGCCTTCAGCGTAAGGGTCATCTCGTCGAGCGCGGGCTGGGCGCTCGCCACGAGCGTGCGCGCATCGACGCGGATCCCCTGGGCCGACTCCGAGACCGAGTTCATCGCGGCCGTTGCGGCGTCGATCAGCGTGCCCGCCTTCCACACGGCCGACCGCGCATCCGCGCGGAGCTGCTCGTCGCCGAGCCACTCGCGCGCATCGGCGAAGGCGCCTTGGGCGGTGTCGAGCAGCGCGTTCAGCCGGCGCATGGCGGTCCTCACGCTCTCCTCGGAGCCGGGCGCCCCGTCATCGACTGGCGCGAAGAAGGTGTTCAGGTTGTCGAGGATCCTCGCGAAGCGGCCCTCGAGCCCCTCGAAGCGCGCCTCGATGCGCGCAGAGCCGTCCTTGGGCATCACCGGACCTCCCGGCTCGTACGCGGCGGGAAGCGAGATGTTGAGCCTCGATCCGCCGCCCACGAGCGGCTGGTGGGTCTGCGCGCTGCAGCCGACGGGAAGATCGACCTCGTCGGAGATGCGCACCACCACGCGCACCGGAGGCACGGATGCCGGCTCGACCCGCACGGAGTCCACAGTGCCGACCGGAACGCCGTTGAGCATCGCCTGGCTGCCCGGCCGGAGCCCGCCGGTGTCGTTGCAGGCCACCTCGAGCCGCCATGTCGGGCGGAAGAAGCGGTCGAGCTCGCCGAAGAGCAGGAGCAGCGTGGCAAAGCCGGTCAGTGCCACCAGCGCCGCGATGCCAGTCGTGAAGTTTCGGTTGCTCTCCTTCATGGGACCTCAGTTCCGCAGCGCGGCATGATCGCCTCCCTTGCGGATCCGCGCCAGTTCCTCCGGGCTGGCCTCGCCGCGCAGGAAGCGCTGCACGACCGGGTCATCCGTGGTTCTGAACAGCTCCGGCGTGCCTTCGAGCCGGACCCGGCCCTCATGGAGCATCACCATCC
>VERO01000120.1 GCA_018882625.1 Phycisphaerales bacterium
CCCAGGATGACCAGGGCCGACGTCACGTGCGGCGGACGCCGTCCCGACCGGCCATCATCTCCAGCATGTCGACGCAGCGTGCCGCATAGCCAGCCTCGTTGTCGTACCAGCTCACCACCTTGAAGAAGCGGTCATTCAGCTGCAGGCATGCCTTCGAGTCGTAGATCGAGCTGCGCCGGTCGCCCAGGAAGTCGCTCGAGACGACCTCCTCGTCGGTGAAGCCGAGCACGCCCTTCATCGGCCCATCGGCCGCCGCGCGCATCGACGCGTGGATCGCATCGATGGAGGTGGGATTGGTCGAGCGGAACGTGAGGTCCACGCACGACACGGTGGCCGTCGGCACCCGGAATGACATGCCCGTGAGCTTGCCCTTGACCTGCGGCAGGCACAGCGCAACCGCCTTCGCCGCACCGGTGGAGCTGGGGATGATGTTCATGTAGGCGTTGCGGCCGCCGCGCCAATCCTTCTTGGACGGGCCGTCCTGCGTGGGCTGCGTCGCCGTCACCGCATGCACCGTGGTCATCAGCCCCTCGTCGATGCCGCACGTGTCGAGCAGCACCTTCACCACGGGCGCCAGGCAGTTGGTGGTGCAGGACGCGTTGCTGACCACGGTGTGGCGCGCGGGGTCGTACGAGCTGTGGTTCACGCCGAACACCATCGTCGGTACCTCCGCGTCGCTCTTGGTCGGCGCGCTGATCAGCACCCGGCGCGCACCCGCGGCGATGTGCTTGCCCGCATCCTCGGCCGTGGTGAACAGGCCCGTCGACTCGAGTACGTAGTCGGCGCCGAGCGACTTCCAGGGCAGCTGGGCAGGATCCTTGATCGCCGAGCATGAGGTCCGGTGGCTGCCGCAGACGATCGCCTCGCCATCGGCACGGACATCATGCCCGAACCGGCCCTGCATCGAGTCGTACTTGAGGAGGTAGGCGAGGTTGTCTGCCGGCACCAGGTCATTGATGCCGACAATCTCGAAGCCGCCCCGCTCCGTCATGAAGCGGTAGACGAGGCGCCCGATTCTCCCGAACCCGTTGATCGCGATCCTGATGGCCATGGGGCGGAAGAGGATACTTCAGGCGCCCCGCGCCGGATCCCCGAGGTCTGCCGCATGGGTACGACGCAGCACAGGGTCCAGAAGGCCCGGGAAGGCCGTGAAGAGCGCCGCGGAGAGCCTGACGAGGTGGCTGGTCCACACCTCCGGGCACGGCCGGCGCAGGCATGCGACCACCGCGCGGGCCACCCGCTCGGGCGGCTGCACGAAGAGCCTGGGGGCGTGGGCCGGAACCTGCTCCGCGGCCTCGCGGCCGGACCTGCGGGCGCTCTGCTGGAAGAACTCGGTGCGGGTGGTGACCGGATGCACGCTCGAGACGGCGATCCCGTGGGGCTCGAGCTCGGTGCGCATCGCGCGGCACACCATGGCCTGCGCGGCCTTCGAGGCCGAGTAGGCACCCATGCGGGGTATCGCAAACTTCGCGACGACCGAACTGCACATCAGCAGGTGTCCGCCCTGGCGGCGTTCGATCATGCGACGCGCAGATTCGCGCAGCAGCGATACAGACGAGAAGAAGTTCGTCTCGAACATCGCCCTGAGCTCGGACTCCTCCATGTCCAGCACTGCGCGGTCCTGCCCGTACCCCGCGTTCGAGAAGACGACATCGACGGGACCGAGCTGCTGCTGCGCGGAGTCAAGCACCTGCCGCTCATGCCCCGACTCCGCGACATCGGCCACGATCGACGCTGCACGCCGGCCAATCGCGCGAACCTCCGCCGCCATGCGCTCGAGGCGGTCCGCGCGCCGGGCCACGAGGGCGATGTCCATGCCGGCCCGCGCCATCTCGAGCGCGCATGCGGCACCGATGCCGCTGCTTGCGCCCGTGATGACCGCAATCTTCCCTTCAAGCGCGCGTGGCATGTGATGCACCGTACCACGACCTGCGGGATGTGGCTGCGGGCGTATCCTCGCGCCATGCGGCGTGTCATGGCTTGCGCAGCGCTTCTTGTGGCGGTCATTGCGGCCGCAGCGCCGGTGCAGGGCTCTGCGGATCCCGCAACCGCTGCGCCGGTGGAGCGCTCTGCGGGACCCGCAGCCACGGCGCCGGTGCAGGTCGCATCGGGACCGGCACCGGAGCAGGAACGCACCCTCCGCATCGGCACGGTCACGCTGCCGCCGTACTCATGGGCGAAGGCGGGAACCGAGCCCTTCGGGCCCGCCGTGTGGCTGGCGCGGGAAGTCGCGCGCGCAGTCGGGATGACTCCGCAGTGGAAGGCCTACGACGACCTCGACGGCCTCTACGGCGCGCTGCGCCGCGGCGAGATCGATGTCGCGGCGACGGGACTCCCGATCGTCGCACCGGGTGACGAGCCATTCCTGTATTCGCAACCTTGGGACTCATCCGGCTTCTCAATTGCGCTTCACCTGCGCCCCCACAACCGCGTGGCATCCACGCTGAGTCACATCTTCACTGGCGAGCTGCTGGTGTGGTTCGGCATCCTGCTCGGCAGCATGGCCGGCTTCGGGATCGTGGTGGCACTCATCGAGCGACGAAGGAACGCGGCGCAGTTTGGCGGCCGCGGCGGCCTCTGGGATGGCGTGTGGTGGTCAATCGTCACGATGACGACCGTCGGTTACGGCGACAAGGTGCCCCGGACAGTCCCGGGGCGCATCGTGGCCGGCGTGTGGATGATCGCCGCGCTTGTGCTGGTGACGATCATCGCGGGCGTGCTCTCTTCCGCGCTCACCACGTCCCGGCTCGCGGGCTACATGGCGATCGAGCGCGACCTGCGCTCCGTGAGGGTGGGCATCGTCAACCAACGCGCCGATGTCGACATGGCACGCAACCTCGGGGTATCACCCGCCACCTACGACACGCCGCAGGAGGCGCTCGAGGCGCTGCAGGCGCACGAGATCGATGCGCTGCTGTACCCCACCACGGCGCTGCACGCGATGGTGAGGCTCTCGAACGACCCCTCGCTGACCGTGCTGCACCAGGAGATCGCGCGCGGTTTCGTCGCGTTTGGAATCGCCGACTCGATGCCCGCACCGCTGCTGCGCCAGGTCAATGCAGGGATCGTTCGGGCGATCGCCACGACCGAATGGGTGATACAGAGCCGCGAGCTCGGCGATGGGGAGGACCAAGGACCATGAGCAGCACGAATGCACACTCCACGGACACGCACTCCGCGACCTCACACTCCGTGCCGCCGCGCCTCCCGCACGGCCCGCTCGTCGGGATGGTGCACCTTCGTGCGCTGCCCGGATCGCCGTCGAGCGCGATGCGTCCAGCAGAGATCGTGAAGGTCGCGGTCGCAGAGGCTCGGCTGCTTGAGGAGGCTGGCTTCGATGCGCTCATCGTCGAGAACATGCACGACCGCCCGTACCTCGCGGATGCAGGCACGGCAGACACCGTGGCCACCTTCGCAATCGCCACAGCCGCGGTGACGGCTGCGGTGCGCATCCCGGTCGGCGTGCAGGTGCTGTCGGGGGCGACGAGCGCGGCGCTTGCGATCGCACACGCCGCCGGTGGCTCGTTCATCCGCGCCGAAGGGTTCGTCTTCGCATCCGTCGCCGATGAGGGCCTGCTCGCGGAGGCGTGCGCGGGACCCCTGCTCCGCGAGCGGCGCCGGATCGGGGCCTCCAGCGTCCGGATCCTCGCTGACATCCGCAAGAAGCACTCGTCGCATGCGATCACCGGCGATCTTGATGGCGCCGCGTGGGCACGTGCTGCTGAGTTCTTCGGTGCGGACGGCATCATCGTGACCGGCAGCGAGACCGGGGCCGCCGTCGACATGGCCGAGCTGGCGTCCGTGCGCGCAGCGACGACGCTGCCCGTCCTCGTGGGAAGCGGCGCCACACCGCAGGGCGCAGCTGCGCTGCTCGAGCATGCCGATGCGCTCATCGTGGGAAGTGCACTCAAGCGCGATGGCCTCTGGTCCAACGAGATCGATCCCGTACGTGCGGATGCGATGGTGCGTGCGGTGCGCGGAGTGCGCACGCCATGAGCATGCACGCGGCAATCGGGCATGGGACGGGCACATCGGGAGCGGACGCGCGTGGCGCGAGCGCTCCCGCGGTGCGCGTGTGGCTCAATGGCCAGCTCACGGCGGCGCACGAGGCGCACGTCAGCGTCTTCGACCGGGGCTTCCTGTTCGGCGACGGCGTCTACGAGCTCGTGCGGTTCTTCGGCGGCAGGCCCGTCGGCATGGACCTCCACGTGGCCCGCCTCGCGCGGAGTCTCGAGCTCGCGCGGATCGAGGGCTTCGATGCGCACTCGTTCCCTGCGATCTGCAGTGCACTGATGCGCGATGCGGAGCTCCGTGATGCGGCCGTCTACCTGCAGGTCACGCGAGGCGCTGCGTCCACTCGCACTCACCTTCCGCCGGCTGGACTGGCGCCCACGGTGTTCGCGTATGCCATGCCCTGCGCAGGCATCGAGGAACTGGCGACGCTGCACCTGTGCGGGGCCGCCCTCGTCCCGGACCGGCGCTGGGAGAGGTGCGAGATCAAGACGGTGTCGCTCATGGGCAACATCCTGGGCATGCTTGAGGGGCAGGCCCACGGTGCGGAGGAGGCGATCTTCCACCGCGACGGGCTCGTCAGCGAAGGCGCCAGCACCAACGTGCTCATCGTGCGCGGCGGCGAGATCGCGACGCCCCCCGTCGATTCCGCTCCCCCGATCCTCCACGGCGTGATGCGCGCACGCATGATCGAGGCATGCGTGGATGCGGGGATCCGGTGCACGGTACGGCCGGTTGCCGTCGACGAGCTCCGGTCCGCTGACGAGATCCTGCTCACCGCGAGCAAGCGGATGCTCTCGTCGGTGGCGACGCTCGATGGCACGACGGTGCCCGGCGCGCGCGGGGCCAGCGCGCTGGCGCCCCGCCTGCTCGACGCGCTGCGCGCGCGGGTGGCCCGCGAGTGCGCGCCAGTATCCTCGCCTCCGTGACAGGCCTCATCACCGTATCGGTCGGCAACACGCGCACGCAGATCGGGCGCTTCGAGGACGGCGCGCTCACGGCGAGCGAGCACGTGGTCAACGCGGACATCGAGACCGTCGCCACGCGCGTCGCGCGGCACTGGGACGCGATCGAGGGAGCCGACGAGCGCGCCATCGCGCTCGCATCGGTCAATGACAGCTTCGCTCATCCGCTCGAGGCCGATGTGGAGACGCGTACGGGCGCCACTGTGGAGCGCGTGGGACGCGATCTTGCCGTCCCCATCGGCACGCAGCTGGACGAGGGCACCCGTACGGGCCTCGACCGGCTGCTGTGCGCGGCGGCGGCGTACGCGCGCGTGAAGCAGGCGTGCATCGTGATCGACGCGGGCACCGCCGTCACCGTCGACTTCGTCGATGGCGTCGGCACGTTTCAGGGCGGGGCGATCGCGCCCGGCATGCGCGCGCAGCTGGCGGCGCTGCATGCGAGCACCGACGCGCTTCCCGAGGTGGCGCCCGAGGAGCCCGAGCCCGAGGCCTTCGGCAAGAACACAGTCGAGGCAATGCGTCAGGGCGTGTACTGGGGCATTCGGGGCCTCGTTCAGAAGCTCGTCGAGCGCTACGCGGAGGCATTCGGCGCGTTCCCTATGGTGATCGCGACCGGCGGCGACGCGGAGCTTCTCTTCCGCGACGACGAGCTGGTCAACCACATCGTCCCTGACCTCGCACTGCACGGCATCGCCGCAGCGTTCGAGTCCGACAGCGGGCGCGCGCATGACCATGCAGAGCGATGAGTTGCGCGCGGCGCCGGGCGATCAGCGAGGGTCTGCGCCGGGGGCCGAGGCCAGCCGCGCATCCGTCAGCTGGGCCTGGGACACGCCGCTGGCCACGGGAGCCATCTCGATCTGCAGGCTGCTGGCGCACGACGGCGACGCCGCATCCCTTGACGCGATCCTGGAGTCCCTGACAGGATGCGCTGCCCCTGCGCCCGGCGCGATCGCCCACAGGAATCTCGCCAGCATCGATGATGGCGTGATTGTGCGGCTGAGCGATGTCAGTGCGCTTGTCATGCCACACGGCGGGATTGCCATCCGGCGCGCGATCGATACGTGGCTGCAGGGCGCAGGCGCCAGTCCGCGCAGCGAGGCGCTCGGATGCCAGGCGGGTGCGCTCGCGCGCGACGCGCTCCGCACGTACCCCGAGGCCAGCTCACCCGTCGAGGCGCTCGCGCTCTGCGCAATCTCCCGGGCCGCGAGCCCTCGCGCGATCCCCCTGCTGCTGGCGCAGGACGCTCGCATGCATACCGCTGCAGCCCGCGGATGGCGCCCCGGCCCCTCGGACGAGGCTCGCGCGCACCGGCTCTCGCGCCTGCTCCGCCCGCCGCTGGTTGTGGCCGTCGGCGCCGCAAATGCAGGCAAGAGCTCGCTGCTCAACGCCCTCGCGGGCCGCACGGTGGCGATCGCAGCCGACATGCCCGGCACCACCCGCGACTGCGTCGCCGGACGCGTCGTGCTCGATGGGCTTGCCGTCGACTGGCTCGACACTCCCGGCATCCGCGACACGGACGACAGCATCGAGATCCAGTCACGCGCCATCGCGCGCACGCTCGCGCAGCGTGCAGACCTCGTCATCGGCGTCGATGCGTCCGATGCGCCGTTGCCGGTGGACTGCTCTGCGATCGTGGCGCGCGCGCCGGACATCGTGATCCGCACCAAGAGCGATCGTCCGGATGCGTCCCGCGCCGCGACCGTGCCAGTGAGTGCGCTCTCCCGCACCGGCCTCGACGCGTTGGCCATCGCGGTGCGCCGCGCGCTCGTCCCCGATGCGGATCTCCAGTGCGCCGACCCGTGGATCTTCGAGCCATCCCTGCGGTGACGGGCCCGGGCACTGCCGGGCAGCAACCGGCTACCGCACAAGGCGAGCGCGACCCGGCACCACGGTGTCCTTCAG
>VERO01000003.1 GCA_018882625.1 Phycisphaerales bacterium
CGCCGATTCCAGCACCGAGCCCCAGCGCGCAGACCGCGATTGCCGCCAGCACGGGTGGCCGAGCGAGGCGCACCAGCCTCGAGCGCGCCAGTTCGGCGTGCGCCGCGTGCGCCACCGACACGCAGTCACGCGCCACGTCGGACACGCGGGCATCGGGTGGCGGGGCCGCAGGCGTGACCTTGGCGACGCGCATCGCGGATGAGTGCGCGGATCGCCGGGCAAGCGACTCCATCGCCCCAAGGCACTGGCGGACGCGCGATGCCGCAGCATCCAGCGATGCCTTCGCCTTGTCGAAACGCTCCCGCGGCGCGTGCTCTCCCGACTCGTAGATCGTCTCCGCCATCCACAGGGCGCGCTCAAGCTGCGCCTGCGCCTGCTCGAGCTGGCTCTCGGCGAGATCCTGCACCTTGCCCTCGGCCTCGGTGCGCTGCTCGCGCATGCGATCGGCATGGCGGGCGTGGCGGCCCTGTGCCGCGCCGACCCTCGCGTCGCGGCGCTCGACTGCCTCGCGCAGCGCGCGGTCGCGCCGCTCCCGAAGCTCGCGTATGGCCTTCGAGTGGCGTGCACGCTCCGCCTGCGGAAGCTGCTCAGAGAGCTGGCGCTGCTGCGTGAGCGCCGAGTTCAGCGCCGCCGCGGCCATCACAATGCGCAGGTACGCCGCACCGGCGCCATCCGGTGAATCCGCGCCGTGCGCCCTCGACACGTCGGTCGTCACGGCGCGAGTGTACGAGTGGGCCGCCGGATGCCTCTGCGCTAGGGATCGCCGGTCTCGCGACGGACCATGTGCGCGAAA
Source organism: Phycisphaerales bacterium (assembly GCA_018882625.1). Lineage (GTDB taxonomy): Bacteria > Planctomycetota > Phycisphaerae > Phycisphaerales > SM1A02 > ZLKRG44. The sequence continues at coordinate 794 of VERO01000003.1, forward strand.
TGCTCCATCCGCTCGATCGCCAGCAGCGCCGCACGGATGCGGTCCTCGAGCGGCTCGATCCTCTGGCGCTCGATCTCGGCCGCAGCCGAGTCGCTCCAGTCGCGCCGCACGTCCGCCCAGGAGAGGCGCATCTCGCGCAGGGATTCCTGCATCTTCACGCGCGCGGACGCGAGGCTCACGGCGTGCTGCCCTTGCGCGCAGGGTCTGGCGCGGAATCGCCCGCCGGCGGCACGTCGCCGGCCCGCGTCATGCCGCCGGCCTCCGTCGCGTTGGCGTGCGCAGCAAGCGGCGCATCCCCACGCGCGCGCGCAGCGCTCGCAATGTCGATCTCCTCGCCCCGGTACCGGTCGAGCGCCTCTGCCATCCGCGTGATCGTCGCCTGGGCCTCGACCGAGTCGTGGTCCACCCACGAGCTGAGCGGTCCGAGGCCCGCCCTGAGCAGCCCGAACTCGCGGGTCGAGTCGGTCCTCAGCGCACGCAGCCGGCGAAGCACCTGCTCCGCGCGGTCGAGCCGGGCCGATGCGCGCTGCAGCGCCTTCCGCTCGTCGACCACGGAGACCTTGCCACCATCGATCGCGGGCGTCATCTCCTTGCGGTAGAGGGCGCTCTTCGCGGCCGCCACCGACTCCGCCGCGCGGCGCCGCTCGTTCTCCCACCGGAGCGGACCCTCGCGCTCGATCCACGCCTCCACGGACTTCGCGTCCGCCAGCGCCTCCGACACGGCCTGCAGCAGCTCCGAGCGCGCCCTCGCGAACACGGACTTGGCACGCATCAGGCTGTCGATGTCGCGGACATTCGCCTTGGCGTCCACGGTGCGTCAGTCACTTCTGGCTGAGGTACTCGTCGATGCGGTCCGCCTTGCGCAGGAGGAACGGCACGTGGGATTCGCTCGCCTTGATGAATCTCTGCAGCACCTTGACGGTCTGGTCGAACTCCTCCACGAACTTCGCGTGCTCCTGGTCGCGCCACGTCTGCGAGAGGCCGCTGAGCCGGACGGACACCGTAGAGAGCCCGGCCTGCAGGTCGGCATTGAGCTTGCGCAGGTCCTGCGCGAATCGCCTCAGCTCCGCAGGATCGACAACCGCCTTGGCCATGCCGTGATGATAGGCGCGGATGCCTGCGCGTAGGCTCGTTCGCATGATCGACGTCCGCGATCCGGCGACTGGGCAGGTGATCGGCAGCGTGCCTGCAGGCGGGTCACCAGAGGCCATCGATGCGATCGGCCGCGCTGCATCCGCTCTTCCCGCCTGGAGGGAGCGCAGCGGCGCGCAGCGCGCGGCCACGCTCCGCGGCGCGGAATCGCTGATGCGACAGCGCAAGGAGCGCCTGGCGGCGATCATCACGTCGGAGAACGGCAAGCCGCTCGAGGAGTCGCGCGGCGAGGTCGACTACAGCGCCGACTATCTCGCGTCCGCGGCCGACGAGGCGGAGCGGCTGCATCCGGAGAGTGTGCGATCCCGCCGTCCGGACCGCCGCCTCAGGGCGATCCCCGATCCGGTCGGCGTCGTCGGTGCCATCACGCCCTGGAACTTCCCGCTGGCCATGCTCGCGCGCAAGACCGCTCCTGCCCTTGCGGCGGGGTGCACGCAGGTCGCCAAGCCATCGGAGCTGACGCCGCTCTCGGCGATCGCGTTCGCGGAGCTGCTTGCAGAGGCGGGCCTGCCCGATGGCTGCGTGAACATCGTCACTGGCGACGCGGCCACGATCTCCGGCGCGTGGTTCTCCGACGGACGCATGCGCAAGCTGTCGTTCACCGGCAGCACCGAGACCGGGCGCATCCTGATGCATGCGGCGGCGCAGCACGTCGTCAGGCTCAGCCTCGAGCTCGGGGGCCATGCGCCCTTCCTCGTGCTTGCCGACGCGGACATCGATGCCGCCGTGGCCGCAGCCATGGCAGGGAAGTTCCGGGTCGCGGGCCAGACGTGCGTATGCCCGAACCGGTTCATCGTGCGCGCGAGCGTCCACGGCACCTTCGCGCAGCGGCTGGCGGCGGCAGCCTCGGCGCTGGTCGTCGGTCGGGGCAGCGATCCTGCCACGAAGGTGGGCCCGCTCATCAATGACGATGCCGTGGCGAAGGTCGAGCGCCACATCGCCGATGCGGCGGCCGGCGGAGGCACCGTGCTGTGCGGCGGCGGACGCGTGCGCGTGAGCGGCTGCCTCGACCGGTTCGTGGCGCCGACGGTCATTGCGGGAGTGCGCCACGACTGCCTGGCCTTCCGCGAGGAGACGTTCGGCCCGGTCGCCCCGATCGCCGAGGTCGGATCCGTCGACGAGGCCATCGCGCTGGCCAACGCCACGCCCTGGGGACTCGCCGCGTACGTCATGACGCGCGATGCCGCCACGCTCGAGCGAGTGGGCTCGCAGCTGCGCTGCGGCATCGTCGGCGGCAACGTGGGCGTCATCAGCGACGCCTACGCACCCTTCGGCGGATGCGGATGGAGCGGATTCGGCCGCGAGGGCGGCAGGTGGGGCGTGGAGGAGTACGTCAGCTGGACGTACCGCTGCGACGCCTGCTGAACGCAGGTCCGCGCCGCGCGCGGACGCCGCGAGAGCAGGTGAGCCATCGCCCTGGCCGAGCCGCCGCGCTCACTCCTCCGAGTCGCCGAAGCCCTCGTCGTCGATCATGTCGTCGCCCAGGTCATCCACCATGCCCTCGGTCTCCGTGCCGGCCTCTCCCTGCATGAAGCTCGAGAGTCGGCCCTTGCGCACCGGGTGCTGCAGCTTGCGCAGCGCCTTGCTCTCGACCTGGCGCACGCGCTCGCGCGTGACCTTGAAGATGCGGCCGACCTCCTCGAGGGTGTAGGTGTACCCGTCGCCGATGCCGTAGCGGAGCTTGAGGATCTCGCGCTCGCGGTAGGTGAGGGTCTTGAGCACGTCAGCGATCCGCGCGCGGAGCATGTCGTTGGACGCGCTCTGGCTCGGCGCCTCCTGGCTCTCGTCCTCGATGAAGTCGCCAAAGTGCGAGTCCTCGCTCTCGCCGACCGGGCGGTCGAGCGAGATCGGGTGGCGCGCGACCTTCATCACGCGGCGCACCTCCTCGACCTGCATCTTGGCGCGGTTGGCGATCTCCTCGACGGTGGGCTCGCGGCCGAGCTCCTGCGTGAGGTTCTTCTGGATGTTGCGCAGCTTCGACATCGTCTCGATCATGTGGACCGGCACGCGGATGGTGCGTGCGTGATCCGCGATCGCGCGCGTGATGGCCTGGCGGATCCACCACGTGGCGTAGGTGGAGAACTTGTAGCCGCGCTTGTACTCGTACTTGTCCACGGCGCGCATCAGGCCGGTGTTGCCCTCCTGGATGATGTCCAGGAACGGAAGGCCGCGGTTGCGGTACTTCTTGGCGATCGAGACCACCAGTCGGAGGTTGCCGCCCGAGAGGTCGCGCTTGGCCTGCTCGTACTCGGCGAAGATGCGGCTCACCTGGCGCACGCGCGCCACCAGCTCCGTGGGCTCCTCGAGCACGAGCGTGCGCAGCCCGTCGAGCTCCTCGCGCATGACCTGCGTGTCATCCGCGTCGTAGCGCTCGGGGTGCTTCTCGGCCTTGGCGATCATCCGCTGCAGCTCCTGGATCTTGCGGCCAATCGACTGCAGCTTGCGCATCAGCGGCTGGATCTTGCCGGTGCGCAGGTTGCACTCCTCGATGAGCGTCGCCACGATGCGCCGGTTCTTGCGCATCTGCGCCACGGCATCGACGCGCTTGGGGTCGGCCGGGTCGAGCGACTCGACCGAGCGCCACAGCTCCTGGTTCTGCTCGAGCTTGCGGCGAACCGTGCCCGTGTTGTAGGGGATGCGCGTGGCGATCTTGTCCTTGGCGTTGCTCTCGGCGGTGGAGATGCGCATGGTGCGGTCGAAGGGCAGCGTGCCCTCGTCCACCTGGCGCAGGATGTCCACGGCCTGCGCGGCCGCGTAGTCGCTCTCGAGCACCATGCGGCGGAAGATGTGGCGGCTCATCTCGATCTTCTTCGCGAGCCGGATCTCCTCCTCGCGCGTGAGCAGCGGGATGGTGCCCATCTGCGTGAGGTACATGCGGATCGGGTCATCGATGCGCTTGGATCCGGGCTCCGCGATGGCCTGCTCGACGGCGGCCTGCGTCTCCTCGTCCAGCGCCTCGTCGTCGAGGTCCGGCCCCTCGAGGGCCTCGAGCACCGCGGCTTCCTCGGGACTCGATGCCGCCTCGCCGCGGCGTGCGCGTGCGGCCGCCGCGGCTGCCGCGGCGGCGCCCACGAGCGGGCGCGGCGCGCGGACGATGCCGTTGCCCATCAGCGGCGAGCCCTCGCCAGGAACCTCCTGGGCGCGGCGGGAGGGGCGCTTCTCGTCGTCGCGCTGGAATCGCAGGTCGGTCTCGAGCGGCCGGTCGAGCATCGTCCAGCCGTTGCGTCGGACCTCCGGAAGGTCGACCAGGCGGATGTTGCGCTGCTCGAACAGCGCCATCAGCTCGTCGATCTTGTAGGCGTCGACATGGTCATCCGGCAGGCAGATGTTGAGCTCCTCGTAGGCGATCCAGCCACGCTGGGTGCCCAGCTCGACAAGCTCGCGGAGGACAGGACGGAACTCTTCGATGACGGCGCTCACTGGTGAGGCTCCTTTGCCGGCGCAAGGCCGGCTGCTGTTGCGAAACGTGGGGACATGACGGTGTGGCAGGTCAGCGGATGCATCACGCACCGCTCCGTGCCGTACGGCGGATGAGGCCAGGTCGCGGTCCGGCCTGGCGGATGGACTGGAGACGCGCGGCGAGCTGCTCGGGCGTCGTGGCAGGCAGATGCACCGGAGCCGACGCCCGTGCGCGGATCCGATCGAGGTCGCGCGCAGCCTCGGCCACGCGCGCCGCAGCGTCCGCGGCGGAAGGGCAACGGGTCTGGCCGAGCGCCACCAGGTCCGTTACGGTGCGCTTCGCGTTGGCATCAGGACACAGCGCAATGGCCTCCGCGACCGGCAGCGCGCCGCCCTCGTCGAGCCGCGCATGGATCGCGCTCCACACTGCGGCGACATCGGCGTCCTGCATCGCATCAGGCCCGAAGAGCTCGGTCACGGGGAGCGAATCGCCCTCGGTCGAGGCCACCTGCACGCGCGCGCACTCCGGCCACGCCAGGAGCAGCCCGACGAGCGTGCTCTCGGCCTGGACGATCGCGCGAGGCGCCGGCGCGGCGGGGCGCTGGGTCGCACGCGATGCCGTGTCCTCGCCGTCGGCGCTGTCGACTGCGCCCGCGCCGTCAATCCGCGGCTCGGCGCCTTGGCCATCGTCGCGGCGCTCGCCCGCCTCTGCGCGCCGCGCGCGCACGGATGGCACCGCGCGCTCGATCTCCGCCAGCGGCAGACCGGCTGCACGCGCGATCGCCTCGAGCACAAGCCGCCGGCGCAGCGGCGCGAGCTCGCCGAGCCCCATCGCGGCAAGCCGCTGCAGCATCGCTTCGATCGCGCGCTGCCTCGGCGTCACGCCCTGCCGCTCCGCGAGCGCAGCCGAGAACCGCGCCACGAGATGGGCCAGCGCATCCACCGCACCGTCGACGGCGGCACGAAACCGCTCGGCGCCGCCCGGCTGCCGCAGCAGGTCATCGGGATCAAGGGCGTCAGGCAGCGTGCAGATGCGCACGTCGATCGTCGCCGAGAAGAACACCTCGAGCGCGCGGTCCGCCGCGCGCTGTCCCGCCTCGTCGCCGTCGAAGAGCAGCACGACGGTGTCGCACAGCCGCTGGAGGATCCGTGCATGGTCCCGCGTGAGCGACGTGCCGAGCGTCGCGACCACGTTGGTGAGTCCCGCCGCGTGGCAGGCGATGACGTCGGTGTATCCCTCCACGACGATGGCCGTGCGGCTGTCCACGATGGCCCGCTTCGCCAGGTGCAGCGCATACAGCGCCCGCGACTTGTGGAAGACCGCGCTCTCCGGGCTGTTGAGGTACTTGGGCTCGTCGTCCGGATCGATCTTGCGCGCGCCAAAGGCGATCACGCGGCCGAGCTCGTCGCAGATGGGGAATGTGATGCGGTTGCGGAAGCCGTCCGCGAGGTGCCCGCCGCGGGGGCGCACCAGCCCCGCGGCCTCGAATGCACCGCGCACGATGGCCTCGTCCGCGGGATGCTCCTCGCCGCCACGCGCGCCGTCACGGCGGCTGGACAGGCGCGTGCCGTCATGGCCGCTGCCGGCCGAGGAGTGCCGCGCGAGTCGATCCACGTACTGCACCAGCGCGTCGCCGCCGGCGGGCGCGACCCCGAGCCCAAAGCGCTCCGCCATCTCCGGCGAGATCCCGCGTCCGGCGATGATGCCGCGCGCGGTGGAGCCCGCATCGCCCTCGAGAGACCTCCGGAAGAAGCGCTGCGCCGCCTCGTTGGCCCGCCGCAGCGACGAGGGCGAATCCGCGCGCTCGGCGCTGCCGCCGGATGGGCGCGGGCTCGACGTGAGCTCGATGCCTGCACGCTGGGCCAGGTGGCGCAGCGCGTCAGGGAAGTCCATCCGGTGGTAGTTGATCATGAAGTCGATCGCGTTCCCCGCCGCTCCGCACGCGAAGCACTTGTAGAAGCCGGATCCCTTGTGCGACACCACAGCCAGAGACGGCGTGCGGTCGTTGTGGAAGGGGCAGAGTCCCGCATGCTCGCGACCCTTAGGGCGCAGCTGCACCGATTCCCCGATGAGCGCGACGATGTCCGTCGCGTCGAGGACGCGGTCTCGGTCAGATGGGCCTGAAGGGGAGGTCACGGTTGGCGCAGGACTCAGGAGGACTGGATGGCGGGCAACACGCAAAGGAACACGCAACGCAAGGGGCACAGGCTCATGGGTCTCATGGGTCTCATGGAACCTGCGGCCCAAAGGAACTCATACGCAACGCACACCGGGGTCAGATCCCAAAGCCGCACCCCGAACCTGGAACGGGACGGAACACGCCTCGGGAGCCACGACCCCTCAATACATCAGGACTGCCTCTTGGCTCCGCGCACCGACCATCCTCAACTCGATCCACGCCAACTGACCAGAGCCCGATTCGCATCGGAACTTGGTCCCGGGACCCGGAATCTGGATCCGCAGATTCCGTGAGGGGTCGTCACTCGCACGGTCCACGCCACGTTCAGCGGCGGAGGGACAGTCGTATGTCACCGGCGAACCGGCATTCTCGCTGGGTAATCCCTAAGGAGGCCCGAGTCCTGCTTCGCCAGCCATGGCGCTTGAGTGAGGACGTGCCGGGGTAGGTGCCCTGCGATCACGGGAACTATAGACCGATCTTCAATTCCGTCAATCGAATTTTGATCAGATTGAGCGCCAAACCCCTTGACAGGGCAGGGCGCGAATGATCTCGAACGTGAGCTCGACCCGAGCGATCAGGCCGCGCCGGCGGCCTTCTGGGCCCGCGTGTACACGTACTTGCGGCGCGTCGGCTTCTGGATCATGCCGCGCTTGATGGCCCGTGCCGTGACCAGGATGCGCTTCGGGGCGCCATCGATGACGGCGTCCACGCGCTGCAGGTTCGGCTTGAAGGTGCGCTTGGTCACGCTCGTCGTCTTGATGCCGACGCCTCCGAGGTACTTCGCCTTGCCGCGGCGGGTGATCTTGTGGCCTGAACGGGTCTTGGCTCCAGTGATGTGGCACACGCGCGGCATAGGAATTCCTCGTCTGAAGGGGAATCGAGGAGGATAGGCAGGTTCTCTCGGGCACGCAAGTGGAATTGCCGTCGAGTGCGCAATTACCGGACGCGAGTGCTCTGGGCGGGCGACATGCCCTGGGCGTGCCGGTGCCCGGAGCCGCAGGCCTCCGCCTAGTCGGTCAGTCCCCATGCCGCGAGCGCAGCCGTGGCTGCCGCCGCATCGGCCTCCGAGAAGCACTCGACCTCGTGGCTGTCCACGTCAAGCACCCCCCACGCGGTGCCGCCGACCACGCATGGCACCACGAGCTCGCTCCGGTCACGGGGATCGCAGGCGATGTAGCTGGCGCCAAGATCCCGCACATCGCGCACGACAAGCGGCGCGGCAGAGAGGAGGCACGTCCCGCACGCGCCGTGCATGCCGATCGGCGAGCACGCGGGCCTGTCTCGGCGCGGGCCCAGCACCAGCCGCTCCGCCTCGGGTGCGCCCGGCACATCGAGGTAGAAGCCGATCCAGGACACTCCGGTACTGGCCGTCGCATCCCATGCGCAGTCGACGAACGCCTGCATGCGCAGGGTGCGCTCAGCCACGTCTCTCGTCTGGCGCATGCCCCCATCCGCGCGCGCAGATCCCGCGGATGCCTGTGCCGCAGTGGCGATCCGGCCCCAGTCGTGCCGCGGCGCGATCACGCCGACTCGCGGTTGAGCCGGCGCGCGATCTCGGGGAGCGCACGGCCGTGCTTCACGGCAGCCGCATCGATCACGTACGTCGTGTTGCCGTTGTCGAGCTCCGGGAGCTGGTACATGAGGTCGAGCATCAGCTCGTCCATCACCGCGCGCAGCGCACGTGCGCCGGTCTCGCGAGCCATCGCCTTGTCGCAGATCGCGTCAAGGGCCTCTGGCGTGAACTCGAGCGATGCGCCCTCGAGCCGGAAGAGGTGCTGGTACTGGCGCACGAGCGCGTTCTTGGGCTCGAGCAGGATGCGCACCAGCGCCGCGCGGTCGAGCGGCATCAGCGGGCAGCACACGGGCAGGCGCCCGATCAGCTCGGGGATCATGCCGAACTCGAGCAGGTCCTCGGGCTGCACCTGCTGGAGGAGGGATGCCACCTCGTCGGCGCGGGGCATCGACTGCGACTCCGAGCCGGTGAACCCGATGCGCCGCTTGCCGATGCGCTTGCGGACGATGTCGTCGATGCCCACGAAGCTGCCGCCGCAGATGAACAGGATGTTGGTCGTGTCCATCTGGATGTACTGCTGCTCGGGGTGCTTGCGCCCGCCCTGCGGCGGCACATTGGCGACCGTGCCCTCGAGCATCTTCAGGAGCGACTGCTGCACGCCCTCGCCCGAGACGTCGCGCGTGATCGAGACGTTGCCGCCGGTCTTGCCGATCTTGTCGATCTCGTCGATGTAGATGATGCCCTTCTGCGCGGCCTCGAGGTCGAAGTCGGCAGCCTGGAGCAGCTTCAGCAGCAGGTTCTCCACGTCCTCGCCGACGTATCCGGCCTCAGTGAGCGTGGTGGCGTCGCCAATCGCGAAGGGCACGTTGAGCATCCGCGCGAGCGTGCGCGCGAGCAGCGTCTTGCCGGTGCCTGTGGGCCCCACGAGCAGCACGTTGCTCTTGTCGAGCTCGACCGGCGCGTCTGCGCTGTCCACCTGCGTGAGCCGCTTGTAGTGGTTGTGCACCGCCACCGCGAGCGCCTTCTTCGCCGCAACCTGGCCGATCACGTACTGGTCGAGGTACTCGGCGACGTGCCTCGGCGTGGGGATCTGCGAGAACAGCGGGGCGCTTCCGGTGACGCGCCGCTTCTCCTGCTTGAAGATGTTCTGGCAGAGGTCGGTGCACGTCCCGCAGATGTAGACGTCGTTGGGCCCCTCGACCATCGGGCCCACCTCGCGGCTCGTCTTGCCGCAGAAGCTGCACGTCGTGATGCGGCGACCTCGGAAGCCGCCGCCCGATCCGCCACCTGCGCCGGAGCCGCCATCCCCGCCAGGACCGGTCGGTCCTCCTCCGCTATCCGAGCGGCCTCCGCGTCGGGCTGGACCACCGGAGGCGTGCGGGACAGGGCGCGAGGGCGGAACGTCTGACGGCATCGGACCGAGTCTATCGGGTGGTGCCGCGCTGGCCCTTCACCGCTTTCGCCGAAGTCGCATGGGTTCGCACCTTGCGCACCATCTGCTCCTTCGCGCGCTCGTACTCCGCGACCGATATCTCGCCTGAGTCGCGCATGGCCCGAAGGTCGCCCAGCGTGAAGCCGGGCGTCGCGGCCTCGCTCTCGCCCTTCCACCACCGCTTGATCAGCAGCAGCGCGACAGCTCCCGCGATCACGATCAGCACGAGAGCGCCGAGCACGGGTGCCAGGCGCACGAAGTGCGACAGCGGCTCGGCGGCTGGTGCGCTCACTCGGACGTGCCGGACTTGGCCGGCTTGCCCTTGGCTCCAGACGCACTGCCCGATGAGGGCTTCGCGCCCGACCTCGCCTTCGAGGCCGCCGCGGTGCGGGCCTCAAGCTGGGCGTTCCACTCCTCGGCAGGGATGTCGGTGATCGACGCCTTCGCGATGACGCGGTCTGCGGCCTTGTGCTCGCGGATCTGCAGGGCCAGCTCGCTGAGCCGGCCGCTCTTCTCGAGCTCGGCCCTCAGCTCCGCAGGACGCGTGCCGCGCTGGCGCGCGATCATGGCGATGCGGCCGTTCACCTCGGCATCCGTGGCCTCGACGCCGAGCTGCTCGGCCAGTCGCGCGAGCACGAAGAAGAGCTTGAGCCGGCGGCGAGACTCGTCCGCGCTCGAGGTGCGGATCTCCGCCATGCGCCTCTCCACGACCTGCGGGTCAGTCCCGCGGTAGAGCATCTCGAGGCGCTGCCTCTCGAGGTCGCGCGCGACCTGCGACTCGCTGACCTTCACGGGCAGCTCGAAATCCACGCCCGCGGCGAGCTGCTCGAAGACCTGGTCGCGCATCGCCGAGCGCTGCTCGTCATCGCGGCGCCGCTCGAGCAGCGACCGCACGCTGTCCTTGAGCACGTCGTCGCTCTCGCAGCCAAGCTGCGACGCCAGCGCCTCGCGCGTGGCCGGGGTGATGCGCTCGGCCGCGCGGATCTCGAAGGTCACCGCAAGGTCCGCGCCGCGGATGGCCTCGATCTCGTGGCCTTCCGGACCCTTCATCGTGATCACGACGCTGTCGCCGACCTTCTTGCCCTTGAGCATGGTGTCGAGACCCTCGACGAGCAGCCCCAGGAACGGTCCCTTGCCGGCGTCCTCTGCCGCAGGCACCACCGCGAGCGCCTGCTCGGCCTCGAACTGCACGTCGTCGGTGCCTGCGAGGCGCGCTGTGGCCTTGCCCACCATCCGGTCGAGCGGCTCGAAGGGACCCTGGATCTCAGTCGGGGTGCCGAAGCGGTAGGAGAGGCGCTTGATCTCCTCCTCCACGTGCGTGTCGCCGATCGCGATCACCGGTCGACTGATCGCCATGCCCTCCCACGAGGGCAGGTCGAACGAGGGCATGATCTCGACGACCACCGAGAAGGCGAAGTCCTTGCCCTCGACAACCTCAGGCTCCGTCGTGCCGGGTGCCATCTCCGGCGGCGCGATCGGGCGGATCTTGTTGTCCTCGAGCGCCCTCTGGTAGCTCTCGGCGATCAGCCGCTGGCGCACATCCTGCAGCAGCGCGCCGCCGAACTTGCGCCGCAGCAGCGCCATAGGGACCTTGCCCTTGCGGAACCCGGGCACCGCAGCGTCGCGCTGCAGGCCCGACAGTGCGGTGGAGACGTGCCCATCCACCGATGCGGCGGGCACGGTGATGTCGATGCGCTTGGCGGCCGGGCCCGCGTCGCTGACGGAGATGCGGGTGGCTTCGGCGGTGGCGGTGCTCATGCGTTGGGCTCCAAAAAAGCGAGCCCGGCAGTATACGGACCGCCTCGGGGACCCGTCGGGCACCGCCGCCGGCCGACGCACTGCGCCGCCGCGCCGCTCAGCGCATCAGCAGCATCTGGGCGTAGGTGGGGAGCGGCCAGATGTCCGCCGGCACGCGCCGCTCGAGCTCGTCTGCCGCCGACCGCACCCTCTCGATCGCGCCCATCACCGACTTGCGGCAGTGCTGCATGCGCTTCTCGAGATCGGGCACCTCGCGCGCCAGCGCACTGTCGAGTGCCGCCACCGCAGTGCGCAGCGCCTTCACGTGACCGGCCACCATGCGCAGCGCAGCCTTCGCCTCCGGCACACGCGTGCCGGCCCTCTCGGTGGCGATGCAGATCTCGGCCAGCTCGCCCTGCGCGCGCATCGCGGCAGGCAGGATCTGCGTGTGCACCATCGTCGAGAGCGTGCGGCCCTCGATCTGCACGATCTTGCAGTACTGCTCGACCTGGATCTCGTGCCGCGCATGAAGCTCGCGGGGCGTCAGCACGCCATAGGACGCGAACAGGTGCTCGGCCCTCTTCGACACGAGCTCCTTCAGCGCCTCCGCCGTGGACGGGTAGTTGGGCAGCCCGCGCTTGGCCGCCTCCTTGTGCCAGGCCGCGCTGTAGCCGTTGCCGTCGAAGCACACGCGGCGGTGCCTCTTGACCACGTCCTGCAGCACCGAGCGCACGGCCTGCTCGAGCTGCTCCGCGGTCGGACGCTCCGTGAGCCTCCTCTCGAGCTCCGTGGCGATCACGTCGAGGCTCTCGGCGACGATCGTGTTGACGACGGTGCTCGGCCACGCCACCGCCTGCGACGCGCCGACCGCGCGGAACTCGAACTTGTTGCCCGTGAACGCGAAGGGGCTCGTGCGGTTGCGGTCGCTCGCGTGGCGCGGGATCGATGGCACGCTGCGCGCGCCGAGGTCGAGCGCACCGCCCTTGGCCGTCGAGCGGGGCTTGCCCTGCTCGAGCTGGTCGAGGATGTCCGTCAGCATGTCGCCGAGGTACACGCTCATGATCGCCGGCGGCGCCTCGTTCGCGCCGAGGCGATGGTCGTTGTGCGCGCTCGCGATGGAGGCCCGGAGCAGGCCAGCGTGCACATCCACGGCGCGGATCGCCGCGCACAGGAACACCAGGAACTGCATGTTGGTGTGCGTCTCGTCCCGCGGGTCGAGGAGGTTGGCGCCTGTGTCGGTCGACAGCGACCAGTTGATGTGCTTTCCGGAGCCGTTGACCTTGGCGAAGGGCTTCTCGTGCAGCAGGCACTCGAACCCGTGCGCGCGCGCGGTCTGGCGGAGCACCTGCATGGTCAGCATCTGGTGGTCGACGGCGACGTTCGCGTTCTCGAAGGTCGGCGCGATCTCGTACTGGCCGGGCGCGACCTCGTTGTGGCGGGTCTTCACCGGCACGCCAAGCTCGAACAGCCGGCGCTCCGCATCGGCCATGAAGGCAAGCACGCGGTCCGGGATGGCGCCGAAGTAGTGGTCCTCGAGCTGCTGGCCCTTGGGCGGCGCCGCGCCCACCATCGTGCGGCCGCACACGGAGAGGTCCAGGCGCTCGTGGAAGAGCTCGCGGTCGACGAGGAAGTACTCCTGCTCGCATCCGAGCGTCGAGAACACGCTCGACACCCCGGCGTCGGTGCCGAAGATGCGCAGCACGCGCATCGCCTGCGACGTGACCGCATGGATCGAGCGCAGCAGGGGGGTCTTCTTGTCGAGCGCCTCGCCTGTCCACGACACGAACACCGTCGGGATGCACAGCGTGCCCTGGCCGTTGCCGCCGCGCATGATGAAGACAGGGCTGGTGGCGTCCCACGCCGTGTAGCCGCGCGCCTCGTAGGTGTCGCGGATGCCGCCCGATGGGAAGCTCGACGCGTCCGGCTCGCCGCGGATGAGCGCATCCCCGCTGAACTTCTCGAGCGCGCCGTTGTCGCCAGTGGGCGACAGGAACGCGTCGTGCTTCTCGGCGGTCAGTCCCGTGAGCGGCTGGAACCAGTGCGAGTAGTGCGTGACCCCGTGCTCGAGCGCCCAGTCCTTCATCGCAGTGGCCACCGCGTTCGCGGCGGCCGGATCGAGCGGCAGCCCGTGGTTCATCGTGCGCCGGAGCGTCTCGCAGACGTCGGGCGCGAGATGCTTGAGCATCACGTCCCCGCTGAAGGTGAGTGCGCCGAAGTAGTCAGAGGCCCGGACGGTGGTGTCAGTGGTGTGCATCGGGGTGGTGCCGGTCGAGGTCATTCCGCGAATGCTCCCCGAACCGGGGTTCCGATGCAAGGGTTCCCGGACTGTCCACACCCCGAGGGGCCCGGCGTCAGTCCTCCCGGGGATCGCGCCGGTTGCTGCCGAGGAAGCTTCCGCCGAGCCACCCCCGGCGCCAGAAGAAGAGCAGGAAGCTGCCGGCCACAAGTGCCATCAGCCCAAGGGCGAAGGGGTACCCGTAGGTCCAGTGCAGCTCGGGCATGTTCCATGGGCTGTCCGCAGGGTCGAAGTTCATGCCGTAGATGCTGGCGATGAACGACAGCGGGATGAAGATCGTCGCAATGATCGTGAGGACCTTCGTCACCTCGCCGAGCCGGTTGTTGGAGACCGCCATGTACATCTCCATGAGGTCGCTGGCGACCGCGCGGTCCGTGTCGAGGAGGTCCATCACGCGGATCACGTGGTCGAAGGCGTCGCGCAGGTAGAGGCGGTGCTCCGCGTCGAAGACGCTCTCGAGCATCATCAGCGTCGTCACCGCGTCGCGCACCGGCCACACGGCGCGGCGCATCCTCATCAGGTCGCGCTTGACCGCGCGGATCTCGAAGATCGCATCGGCATGAGTGTGGAAGATGATGCGCTCCTCGAGGCCGTCGAGGCGCTCGCCAAGGGTGCCGAGCGCAGGGAAATAGGAGTCGATCACGTTGTCGAGCAGCGCGTACGCGAGGTACGCGGAGCCCGAGGTGCGCACGCGGCCGCGCTTGAAGCGGATGCGGTCCCTGCAGGGGTCCAGGCAGTCGCCGCCCACGCGCTCCTGGAACGTCACCACGAAGTCCTTGCCCATGAAGATCGAGAGCTGCTCTGTCTCGAAGCTCTCCGCGGTTGCGCGCGGCATGGGGATGACGATGAAGGTCGTGTCGCCGTAGGGCTCCACCTTGGCGCGCTGGTTGGGGTCGGTGACGTCCTCGAGCGCCAGCGGATGGAGGCTGAACTTCTCGCCCACGGCCTTGATCAGCGAGCCATCCCCAAGGCCATCGACATTGAGCCACAGGAGCGGCCAGCGCGCACGCAGCTCGTCGAGCTGGGCCACATCCGTGATCGCGCGCTCCTCGAAGCCGTCCGGGCCGTACCCGAACGCCGTGGCGACCGCAGTCGGATGGCCGGGATCCACCACGATCGATCCGGGCGGCAGGCCAACGCGCGGACCCGCACGCGGCAGCTTCCTGCGCGGCTGCCCCAGCAGCGGCCTCAGCGGCTTCAGCGGATCGATGGTGAACCGGGTCACCCCCGCACCTTACCGCGCCGCGATCGCGTTGTGGAGCATCCAGGCGCAGAGCGCGCCGTGGAGCGTCCATGCGACCGTGCGGATCCAGTTCGTGTGCACCAGCATCGCGTGCGCGTCCTCGGCGAAGCCCTGCGCCAGCCGGCCGTGCGCCGGTATCTGCAGCGCGATCGTCGACAGCCAGATGACCGCGACAAGCGCGACACCGAGCGCGGCAGCCCACATCGGCACCGCAGCGGGACGCACCACCAGCAGTAGCGCGCTCGTGGCAAGCTCGAGCAGCATGATGGGCCCGACCACAGCCGTGATCAGCCGGGTGTGGCTGGCCTCGTAGGCCGCGAACTCGCTGCGGCCGACCGCCGCGAAGAGCGGGTAATGCACCACCTGGATCACCCAGATCAGGCCTGCGAGGAACCATGCGCTCGCGGCGTTGGCGATCAGGATCCAGAGCGACAGGGGAGATTCCGCGCCAGCCATGCGCCAGAGTCTAGAAGCGGCGGATACGCGTCCGGCCGGCCACCGGTCATGCGACCTCGATCGTCGTGAGTTCGCCTGTCCGCGGCGTGAGCAGCGCGACGGTGAACGGACGCGCCCGGTGCAGGGCCCCCGGGTTGATGATGCGCGCGCCGTTGACCACCTCGTCGCGGCGCTCGTGGGTGTGTCCGTGCACGAGATAGGCCGCGCCCGACGCCATCGCCGCGCGCAGCGCGGCCGGCAGGTGACCGTGGGTAAAGGCAATGCGCGACCCATCCACGGTGACCTCGCCCCCATCACCGTGCACCGCGACACCCAGGTTGCGCGCATAGCGCTCGAGTCCCGCCTGGTCCCAGTCGCAGTTGCCCCAGACGACGTGGGCATCGTGCCCCGCGAGGCAATCGAGAACCTCCTCGGTCTCGAAGTCCCCAGTGTGGATGAGGGTGTCCGCCCCCGCCGCGAGCAGCGCATCCACGGCACGTGCGGTGCGCTCGGCCCGGCCGTGGCTGTCCGACAGCAACCCAACCCTCTCATGCATGTCGATACCCTACCCGCCCGCGCGGCAGTGGCGCGTACCCGCCCTGATGCCCGATGAACACCCCATGACCGAGTCCGCAGCAGGTTCCGCCGCCCGTCAGGTCGTCACCCGATTTGCGCCCAGCCCATCCGGGCACCTGCATGTGGGCGGCGCCCGTTCTGCGCTCTTCTGCTGGGCGTTCGCGCACGGCCGGGGAGGCCGCTTCATCCTGCGCATCGAGGACACTGACCAGAAGCGCAGCTCCGACGCGGCCAGCGTGGGCTTCCTCAAGGACCTGGCGTGGCTTGGCATCGCATGGGACGAGGGTCCCGAGTACGGGGGATGCGGCGGCGGCCCCAATGGGCCGTACTTCCAGAGCCAGCGCCTCGACATCTACAACCGCGAGTTCGAGCGCCTGATCGGGTCGGGCCACGCCTACTGCGCCTTCGACACGCCCGCCGAGCTTGAGGCGATGCGGGCCGACGCCAAGGCGCGGGGTGTCGCCTACCGCTACGACCGCACGCGTGCCGTCAGTCTCTCGAAGCGCGAGGTGGATGCGCTGCTCGCAGCCGGCACGCCGGCGGTGATCCGCTTCCGCACGCCCGAGGGCCCGATCACGATTCGTGACGAGATCCTCGGTGAGGCCACGCTGCCGGCCGGCGAAGTCGATGACTTCGTGATCCGCAAGGCCGACGGGTTCCCGACCTACCACTTCGCGGTCGTGGTCGACGACGCGCTCATGGGCGTCACGCACGTGCTGCGCGCGCAGGAGCACTTCAACAACACAGCCAAGCACATGGTGCTGCAGGATGCGCTCGGCTACCCGCGACCCATCTACGGCCACATGCCGCTCATCGTGAACCCCGACGGCAGCAAGATGAGCAAGCGCGACAAGGACAAGGTGCTCCGCAAGGCCGTCAAGGAGCGGGGGATCGCCACGCCGCCTGGCGGATGCGTGCCTGCGGAGCGCTGGACCAGGTGGCTCGCGGACAGCGCGGTGCAGCTTGACCTCGAGGAGGCCACCGCGCTCGCCGCGGCCCTCGACGTCACGCTGCCGGAGATCAACGTCGACGACTTCCGCCGCTCCGGGTACCTGCCCGAGGTGCTCTGCAACTTCCTCGCGCTCAACGGATGGA
This sequence comes from Phycisphaerales bacterium, assembly GCA_018882625.1. Taxonomy (GTDB): domain Bacteria; phylum Planctomycetota; class Phycisphaerae; order Phycisphaerales; family SM1A02; genus ZLKRG44. The sequence goes on from VERO01000003.1 coordinate 17,852, forward strand.
GCCCAGGCCAGAACATCGAGAAGTTCGACAACGCGTTCCTCGCCGAGCGCTTCGACCTCAAGCGCGTCGTCAAGACGCCCGCGAAGTTCGACCGCGTCAAGCTGCTCTCCTTTAACTGCGATGCAGTCACGGGCATGGCGCCGGAGCGCTACGTCGCCCTCTCGCGTGCGCATGGCCACGCGTACCACCCGGCGTTCATGGCGCGCCTCAGCGATGCGCAGTTTGATGCGCTCGCGGCGGCGAGCCAGCCGCGGTCCAAGACGCTCGAGGACCTGTTCAGGTCGAATCGATTCCTGGCTCTTGATGACAGCGAGATCCGCTGGAGCGACGCCAAAGCGGTCAAGAAGCACTTGATCGAGGGGAACCCCTCAGGCCTGGATCACGTCCGTGCGCTGCGCGGCGTGCTTGATGGTGTCGCAGCGCCTTGGACATCCGCCGCTCTCGAGGTCGCCATCACGGCCTACGCGCAGTCGGCGGCCGAAGGCCAGCTTGGCAAGGTCGCGCAGCCCCTGCGCGTCGCAGTGAGCGGCGGCACGGTGAGCCCCCCGATCTTCGACACGCTGGCGATCCTGGGCCGCGACAGCACGCTGGCGCGGATCGACCGCTGCGTCGCGGCGGTCACGGCGTCCGCGACGTCATAGGCCGAGCGCGCGGGCGAGCAGGATGCCCACGCACAGGCTGCACACCGCCACGACGGTCTTCTGGGCAATTCGGTTGATCTGTTCGGCGCTCATGAGTTCTGCTCCGGCGTGAATCATGGGATGGGTTGGCGTGCGGTCAAGCGCATCACGCCTGGGTTCCCCAAAAACGCCAGACTCCGTGGTGCCTTTGCGGGCATCACGGAGTCCGGGGTGTTCTGAGGCGCCGTGTGTGGCTGGTCCGGCGCCTATGGGTTGCTGTATCCGCCGCGGGGGGCTGCTCAGTCGCCGTGTCCCCTTGGCCTGTGTCCCTGCATCCAGAGGCTCATGTCCTCTGTGTCGAGCCATCCGTCGCCGTTGAGGTCTGCGATGGCGAGTTCGCCCTGACCCATTCTCCTGAGCTCACGGACGCTGACGCGGTCCATGGGGCCGTCGTCGCTGGCGACGCCTCCGTCAAGGCTCGAGCCGGGGCACGCTGCGGCCTCGATCTTGAAGAAGTTGACGCTGATGACGGCGAAGTCGAGGCTGTCGACGAAGGAGTCTCCGTCGAAGTTGCTGCGGGCGTTGGCGGCCTTGCCTGCGCCGAAGTCGGAGGCGTACATGCCGAAGTCGAGGATGTCGACCGTGCGGTCTCCGTTGCTGTTGCCCTGCTGGAGCGCGTTGGTGCCCGTGAAGGACGCGACGTACTTCGTGCCCGACACGCTCACGGCCGCGGTGTGGCGCAGCGTGTGGGTCGTGTCCTTGACGCTCACGCAGTCGTAGCCCGCCGTCACCGGCACCTGGACGGAGACCGTCGAGGCGGTGCTGCCGAGGCTGGCCGTCGCGGTGCCCGTGAAGGCGCCCGTGGCGATGTTCAGCGTGCGGCTGTTGGCTGCGACGGAGACGCCTCCGAGGGCCACCGACAGGTCCATCACCTGGTGGTTCTCGACCGTGTAGCACGATGATCCTGTCAGCCCGCCCGCCGTCCACGTCACCATGGTGTGGCCCACGCGGAAGAGCGTCGGCCAACCGGTGCCGAAGTCGTCAGTCGCGCCGCCGCAGAAGTCGTCCGCGTAGTACCAGGCCACCGCCGGCGTCGCCGCACTCGCGCCGCAGGCCGGCACGAAGGTCACGCTAGGCGCGGCGATGACCGCACCCGCCAGACCTGCGTCAGCCGGACGCGACGAGTTGCTCGGCATTCCGATGAGTCCAGTGCCAGCGCTGTAGGCGGTGACCGGGCCCAGGTCGAACTTGGTCGGCAGGACCTCCACGCCGCCAGAGGCCGAGAGCTTGGTCTCCGCAGAGCTGACCGTCGCGAACTCGACCATGCCCGACGCGCCGCAGATCGCCGTCACGCCGTCGGCCACACGGAAGGTCAGCGTCGCCACGCGCGTCGGCGAGGTGCCGCCGGCGAAGCCGTCCGCCACGCCCACGCTGTACAGGATCGTGCCTGCCGACGCGGTGTGGTTGAGGAAGACCGGCTGGCTGAAGAGGCCGTTGCCGGCCGTCGACGAGCCAGGCGCCGCCGAGACGAACGTCAGGTTCACCTTGTCGTACACCAGCGCCAGCTGCGCGCCGACCGTCGGCTGCGTCGAGAGACGCGCGCCGAGCTCGACGTCGACGACCACGTAGCCGTCGCCGCTGTCGAAGAGGCCGCTGTTGCGCGGGATCAGGCGCAGCGCCGGCGTCGGGTCGATGCAGTCGGAGATGCCGTCGCGGTCATCGTCGACGTCCGGCGTGCCGCAGCCGCAGTCGCCAGGAGCCAGCTTCGCGATGTCATTCGGGCAGGTGTCGCCCGCGACCGCCACGTAGCCGACCGGCGGCGTCAGCGAGCACACGTCGTAGGTGTCCGACGGGTCGCCGTACTGGTCGCTGTCCGAGTCGCGGTAGTACCGGATCGGGCTGACCAGGCCGTTGACGCTGTCGTTGCAGTCGCCGCCGACCGACGAGTAGCCGTCCGGAGCGGGCGTCGCGCACAGCGAGACCTGCGCCACGTTGCTGTCGCCGTAGCGGTCCAGGTCAGCGTCGACGAAGTACGACACGGGAGCCTGCAGCAGGATCTGCGTCGGGCAGCCGTCGCCGTTGTTGCCGACGTAGCCAGGGGAGGCCACGCACTCCGACTCCGAGACCGCCGGGTCGCCGAAGCCGTCGCCGTCGCCGAGGTCGCTGTACCACGTCACCGGGGCCTGCAGCGCCTTCACCGTCGGGCAGCCGTCGCCGCTGTTGGCCACGTAGCCAGGAGGCAGGCCGGTCGGGCAGCTGCTCACGGAGACCGCAGGGTCGCCGTAGCCGTCGCCGCCACCCACGTCAGCGTCCGCGTACCACAGGCTCGGCGCGAACACGTTCTGGTCGTTCGGGCACAGGTCCGTGCTGTTGCTGACGTAGCCAGTGGGCTGCACGCAGCGCTCGAGCGACACGTACTGGTCGCCCTGGCCGTCGATGTCGCCGTCCTCGTACCACGTCGGCCGGCCGCTGACGCTGGGATCAGCGTCGTCGGAGTAGCCGTCGCAGTCGTTGTCGACGTAGCTGTCGCAGACCTCGGCCGCGGCCGGGTTGATCGCCGCGGCAGCGTCGTTGCAGTCGCCGGTGGGCGAGTTCGTGGCGCTCTCGTAGGTGTCGTCGCAGTCGAGGTCATCGCTGACCGCGGTCGCGCCGGTGCCGGCGAGGAAGCCGTCGTCGTCGCCGTCGACGTAGCAGAGCTCGTCGGTGTCGCAGTTCTGGTCGACGCCGTCGCCAGCGATCTCCGTCGCGCCGGGGTTGATCGCCGCGGCAGCGTCGTTGCAGTCGCCGGTGGGCGAGTTCGTGGCGCTCTCGTTGGCGTCGTCGCAGTCGAGGTCATCGCTGACCGCGGTCACGCCGTACCCGTCGAGGTAGCCGTCGTTGTCGCCGTCGACGTAGCAGAGCTCGTCGCTGTCGCAGTTCTGGTCGACGCCGTCGCCAGGCAGCTCGGCCGCGCCGGGGTTGATCGCCGCGGCAGCGTCGTTGCAGTCGCCGGTGGGCGAGTTCGTGGCGCTCTCGTAGGTGTCGTCGCAGTCGAGGTCATCGCTGACCGCGGTCGCGCCGTAGCCGTCGAGGTAGCCGTCGTCGTCCAGGTCACGGAAGCACAGCTCGTCGGTGTCGCAGTTCTGGTCGACGCCGTCGCCAGGCAGCTCGGCCGCGGCCGGATTGATGGCCGAGGCCGCGTCGTTGCAGTCGCCGGTGGGCGAGTTCGTGGCGCTCTCGTAGGCGTCGAGGCAGTCGAGGTCATCGCTGGCCGCGGTCACGCCGTAGCCGTCGAGGAAGCCGTCGTCGTCGCCGTCGACGTAGCAGAGCTCGTCGGTGTCGCAGTTCTGGTCGACGCCGTCGCCAGCGATCTCCGTCGCGCCGGGCCTGATGGCCGAGGCCGCGTCGTTGCAGTCGCCGGTGGGCGAGTTCGTGGCGCTCTCGTAGGCGTCGTCGCAGTCGAGGTCATCGCTGACCGCGGTCGCGCCGGTGCCGGCGAGGTAGCCGTCGTCGTCGCCGTCGACGTAGCAGAGCTCGTCGGTGTCGCAGTTCTGGTCGACGCCGTCGCCAGCGATCTCCGTCGCGCCGGGCTTGATGGCCGCGCTCGCGTCGTTGCAGTCGCCGTACACGTCGAGCACGTAGCCCTTGGGCTGGTCGCAGCCCATGATGTGCTGCGCCTCGACGCCGTAGCCGTCGCCGTCCGCATCGCGGTAGAAGTTCAGCGTCTTCGCCTCGTACACGTCGCCGTCGCAGTCGTTGTCGACTCCGTAGTTGGCGCAGACCTCGGGCGCGTTCGTGTACACGTCCGCAGCGTTGTCGTTGCAGTCGGTCGCGTCGGCCTCGTTGTCGTTGTCGTCGTCGGTGTCGACGCAGTCCGCGTAGCTGTCGAGGTCGTAGTTCGCGAAGCCCTCGTCAGTGCCGCCAGCGCAGTTGTTGTCGTAGCCGTCGCAGACCTCGGTCGCGCCCGGGTTGATCGCCGGGTTGGTTGGCGCGCAGTCGCCATCGACCAGCGCGCGTGTGGTGTCGTCCGTGCACTGCTTGAACGCCGCGCCAGCGCCGTAGTTGTCGTTGTCGCTGTCGGCGTAGTAGTTCACCGAGTCCGAAGCCTCGTTGAAGCTCGTGTCGCTGTCGCAGTCGTTGTCGACCGCGATGTTCGCGCACGTCTCCGCCGCGCCAGGACGCACGTCCGCAGCGCTGTCGTTGCAGTCGCCGGTGGGCGAGTTCGCCGGGTTCTCGTAGGCGTCGTCGCAGTCGAGGTCATCGCTGACCGCCGTCAGGCCGTACCCGTCGAGGTAGCCGTCGTTGTCCAGGTCACGGAAGCACAGCTCGTCCGTGTCGCAGTTCTGGTCGACGCCGTCGCCGGCAATCTCGGTCGCACCGGGCCTGATGGCTGCGTTGTTGTCGTTGCAGTCGCCCGAGGCCAGCACGTAGCCCTGCGGCGCGGAGCATGCGCGCACGCCGCTGCCGGCGCCATACTGGTCGCCGTCGACGTCCGCGAAGAAGCGCTGCATGTCGGACGCGGACTTGTCCACGCCCGTGCCGCCCTGGCTGCAGTCGTTGTCCGTGCCCACGTTCGCGCACGTCTCGGCCGCGCCGGGGTAGATCGCCGCGTCGCCGTTCTGGCAGTCGCCAGCCACAGTCGAGTAGTGGCCCGTCGGGTTCGACAGCTGCACGCGCGCCGCCGCCTCGCTGCAGAAGCTGCCCACGCTCGGGATGGCGCCGTACTCGTCGTTGTCGCTGTCGAGGTAGTACACGCTCGTCGGGAAGCCCTCGTCGGTGCCGCCCGCGCAGTTGTTGTCCACGCCGTCGCAGACCTCGGTCGCCGCCGGGTTGATCGCCGCACCGACGCCGTACGTGTCGTTGCAGTCGCCAGCCACCGCCGAGGTCGTCGCCGTGTCGCCGCAGGCCTTGAACGCAGTGCCCGTGCCGAAGCCGTCGCCGTCCGCGTCGGTGAAGAAGTCGGTCGAGTCGGAGGCCTCGGCCGCGTCGTTGTAGCCGTCGCAGTCGTTGTTCGTGCCCAGGTTCGCGCACGTCTCAGGCGCGCCGGGGTAGATCGCCGCGCCGCTGCCGTAGGCGTCGTCGCAGTCGACCGGGCTCGACAGGGTCGCGCGCCAGCCGGCGTTGGTCGTGCCGGAGCAGAACTTCGACGTCACTGCCGTCGTCCACGTGTCGCCGTCAGCGTCGGCGTAGAAGTCGACCTTGTCCGCGGCGTTCGTGTCCACGTCGTCCGTCACGTTGTCGCAGTTGTTGTCGACCGACGTCGTCGAGCACAGCTCGGCCGCGCCGGGGTAGACGTCCGCGTACGCGTCGCCGCAGTCGACCGAGGCCGACGGGGTCTCGCGCCAGCCGGTGTTGCTCGTGCCCGTGCAGAAGCGCGAGGTCGCCGCGGTCGTGAAGCCGTCGCCGTCAGCGTCGGCGTAGAAGTCGACCTTGTCCGCGGCGTTCGCGTCCACGTCGTCCGTCACGTTGTCGCAGTTGTTGTTCACCGACGTCGTCGAGCACAGCTCGGCCGCGCCGGGGTAGACGTCCGCGTACGCGTCGCCGCAGTCGCCGGCCACCGCCGAGGTCGTCGGCGTGTCGCCGCAGGCCTTGAACGAATTGCCCGTGCCGAAGCCGTCGCCGTCGCTGTCGGTGTAGAAGTCGGTCGAGTCAGACGCCTCGTCAGCGCTCGTCACGCCGTCGCAGTCGTTGTCGACCGCGATGTTGCCGCAGTTCTCCGCCGCGCCTGGGTAGACGTCGGCGTAGCTGTCGCCGCAGTCCGGTTCGGCCGACTGGGTCAGCCGGTAGCCGGGGTTTGCGCCAGGGCATAGGCGTGCCGTCACGCTCGTCGTGAACGTGTCGTTGTCCGAGTCGGTGTAGTACAGCACCCGATCCGACGCCTTCGCGTCGACGTCGTCCACGTACGTGTCGCAGTCGTTGTCGACCGTGTTCGTGGCGCACAGCTCGGGCGCGTTGGGGTAGATCGCGCTGTTGGTGTCGTTGCAGTCGCCAGTCGGCGCGTTCGCCGCGCTCTCGTAGGCGTCGTCGCACTGATCATCATCGCTCTGCACCGTCGTGCCGTAGCCGTCCAGGAAGCCGTCGTCGTCGCGGTCCAGGTAGCACAGCTCGTACGTGTCGCAGTTGTTGTCGATGCCGTCGCCCACGACCTCTGTCGCTCCCGCGTGCACCGCCGAGTTCAGCGGTGCGCAGTCGCTCGTGTCCGGGTCAAGGTCGTTGTCGTCGTCAGTGTCGACGCAGTCCGCGTAGCTGTCGCCGTCCGTGTTCGTGTAGCCCTCGTCGGTGTAGGCGTCGCAGTCCTGGTTGATGCCGTCGCAGAGCTCAGTCGCGCCGTTGAAGATGTACGCGTCGTTGTCCGCGCAGTCCGTGACGTCGGGATCGTTGTCGTTGTCGTCGTCGCTGTCGCAGACGTCGCCGTATGCATCGCCGTCGAAGTTCGCCTGGTCCGCATTGGAGACGAGCGGGCAGTTATCGCTACCGTCGAGGTAGCTGTCGTTGTCGTCGTCGCTGTCGCACGCGTCGCCGTAGCCGTCAGCGGGGCTGTCGGTGTTCAGCTGGTCGCTGTTGGAGACGAGCGGGCAGTTGTCGCTGCCGTCGAGGTAGCTGTCGTTGTCGTCGTCAGTGTCGACGCAGTCCGCGTAGCTGTCACCGTCCGTGTTCGTATAGCCCTCGTCGGTGTAGGCGTCGCAGTCCTGGTTGATGCCATCGCAGACCTCGGTCGCGCCGTTGAAGATGTACGCGTCGTTGTCCGCGCAGTCCGTGACATCGGGATCGTTGTCGTTGTCGTCGTCACTGTCGCAGTCGTCGCCGTATGCATCGCCGTCGAAGTTCGCCTGGCCCACATTGGAGATGAGCGGGCAGTTGTCGTAGACGTCGAGGAAGGTGTCGTTGTCGTCGTCGGTGTCGCACGCGTCGCCGCCATCTGCCGTGTTGTCGGTGTTCGCCTGATCGAGGTTTCCGACCAGCGGGCAGTTGTCGCTGACGTCGAGAACGGTGTCGTTGTCGTCGTCGGTGTCCACGCAGTCGGCGTAGCTGTCCAAGTCAGTGTTCGTGAAGCCGTCGTCCACACCGCCGTAGCAGTCGTTGTCCACGCCATCGCACACCTCGGGGTTGCCGGGGAACTTGATGTTGCTGGAGTCGTCGCAGTCGCTCGAGTTCGTGACGTAGCCGGTCACGGGCGGGCAGGCCGGGAAGATCGCGCCTGCGCCGTAGCCGTCGCCGTCGACGTCGCGGTACAGGTGGGTGAGCACGTGCTCAGCGCTGTCGCCGTCGCAGTCGTTGTCCGTGCCGATATCCGAGCACGTCTCAGGAGCGCCGGGGTACGCGTCGATGTTGTTGTCGTAGCAGTCGACCGGGCTCGACAGGCTGGCGATGTAGCCGGCGTTGGTCGTGCCGGGGCAGAACCGCGCCGGCGTGTTCACCGAGTAGCCGTCAAGGTCCGCGTCGGCATAGAAGTCGACCTTGTCCGACGCGTTGGCGTCCACGTCGAGCGTGCTGCCGTCGCAGTCGTTGTCCGTGTACAGGTCATTGCACAGCTCGGCCGCGCCGGGCTTGATCGCCGCGGCGCCATCGTCGCAGTCGTCGTTGTTCGTCACGCCCGCGATCGGAGAGCAGGAGCTCGTGCCGGACGAGTCCTTGTCGCCGTAGCCGTCGCCGTCGACGTCGGGGTAGTAGGTCGTGAACGTCAGGTTCTCGTCGGCCGTGTCGTCGCAATCGTTGTCGTAGCCGTCGCAGATCTCGGCTGTGCTGGTGCTGTACGAGTAGCGATCGGTGTCGTCGCAGTCGGTGCCGTTCGTGACCAGCGCGCCAGGGTTGGAGCACAGTCTCTGTGGAGTTCCCCCGCCGTAGGTGTCGCCGTCAACGTCGCTGTAGTAGTCGACTGCGTCAGAGGCCTCGGCCTCGGTCATGATGCCGTCGCAGTCGTTGTCCACCGCGATGTTCGTGCATGTCTCTGTAGCGCCGGGGTAGACGTCCGGGTAGGAGTCGCCGCAGTCGCCGTCGTTGGTCAGCTTCCATGGACCGGCCGGAGCCGTGTGCGACGGCGCCGAGCAGGCGTCCTGGTACGTGTCGCCGGTGAAGCCGTCGCCGTCGGCGTCCTCGTAGTACCTATCCGTCACGCCATCGTCAACCGTGCCGTTGCAGTCGTTGTCGTAGCCGTCGCAGGTCTCCCCGCTACTGGAGGTCCACTTGTTGGCATCCGTGCCGTCGCAGTCGTTCGAGTTGGTCACGTAGCCAGGCGGCATCGAGCAACCCGTATACGACCAGGCTGGGTCGCCGTATGTGTCGCCGTCTTCGTCGTCGTAGTACGTGTCCTGGACGTACTCGTCGATGTAGCCATCGCAGTCGTTGTCCCGGGTGTCGCAGATTTCGGTCGCGGCTGGGTTGATGTAGCTGTCGCTATCCCAGCAGTCAAGGTTGTTGGCAACTTCACCGGTCACTGCAGAGCACGAACTGGTGGGGATGGTGTCACTCAACGCGCCGTAGCCATCGCCGTCGCCGTCCACGTAGTAGTCGAGGAACGGCAGGCCATCATCGATGGAGCCGTCGCAGTCGTCGTCGATGCTGTTGCAGGTCTCGGTCGCGTTCGGGTTGACAGCAATGTTGTTGTCGTTGCAGTCCGAACCATTGCTGACCACATAGCCGTCGCCCGCGTCACAGCGGCTCACCGACGCGTAGGCGTCGCCGAAGGTGTCAGTGTCAACGTCCTTGTAGAGGGGCGTCTTGCCCGTCGCGTTGCCCTGCGGATCCGCATCGTCGGCGTACCCGTCGCAGTCCTCGTCCGCGTTCAGGCCATCGCAGGTCTCGGTGCCGGCCGGATTGATCGGGAAGCCAATCACCGGACGGTCATCGCAGTCGCCCGAGATCGACACGTAGCCGCTCGGCGCCGAGCAGGCCGCGTAGGTGTCTGTGGAGTCGCCGTAGCCGTCGCCGTCATCGTCGTCGTAGAACGTCGTCGTCACGCCCTCGTCGATGCCGCCAGAGCAGTTGTTGTCCTTTCCGTCGCAGATCTCCGCTGCGCCGGGGTTGATTGCCGAGTCGCTCGGCGCGCAGTCGCCGGGGAACTCGCCGTAGCCGAACGGCTTGCTGCACGCCAGCAGGCCGCTGCCGGTGCCGTAGTTGTCGCCGTCACTGTCCAGGTAGTACCGGATCGTGTCCGTCGCGGTCTTATCTACCCCCGTGCCGCCCTGGCTGCAGTTGTTGTCAACGCCGATGTTCGAGCAGAGCTCAGGCGCTCCGGGGAAGATGTAGATGTCGCCGTCCTGGCAGTCGGTGTTCAGCGTCGAGTAGCCGTCGCCGGGGTCGCTGCAGAACCTGGTTGCATCGCCAGCGCCGTAGCCGTCTCGGTCCGCATCGACGTAGTAGTCGTCGACCGAATAGCCCTCGTCGATGTACTGGTCGCAGTTGTTGTCAATGTTGTCGCAGAGCTCAGTGGCGCCGGGCTTGATGGCACCGTTGGTGTCGTTGCAGTCAAGCGCGTTGGTGGCCTCGCCGGCTATCGGCGAGCACGAGCGCGTTGCCGTGTCGTTCTGGTTGCCGTACCCATCGGAGTCGGTGTCGGCGTAGTAGTCGAGGAAGGTCAAGGCGTTGTCGGCGCCGCCGTAGCAGTCGTTGTCGATGCCGTCACAGACCTCGGTGGCGCCTGGGTTGATGTACCTGTCGCCGTCCTGGCAGTCGTCGTCGTTGGTCGAGTACCCGTCGCCCGGGTTTGCGCAGCGGTTGAGCGCAGCACCCGTGCCGTACCCGTCACGGTCGCTGTCGAGGTAGTAATCGATGAACGTCAGTCCGTTGTCGATACCGCCCACGCAGTCGTTGTCGATGTTGTCGCAGACCTCCGTAGCTGCAGGGTTGATGTACCGGTCACCGTCCTGGCAGTCGTCGTCGTTGGTCGAGTACCCGTCGCCCGGGTTTGCGCAGCGGTTGAGCGCAGCACCCGTGCCGTACCCGTCAAGGTCGCGGTCGAGGTAG
>VERO01000405.1 GCA_018882625.1 Phycisphaerales bacterium
GCCGTGGCGGTGGGGGGCGGCGCGATCCGCGCCGTGCACCTCAAGGTGCACCTGCCCAGCTACGACGTGTTCGATGAGGCGCGTCACTTCACGCGGGGCGACCGGCACACCGTCGTGGATGTGCCCCTCTCCGGCGGCCGCGCCGAGCGCGTGGGCATCCTCGTGTGCGAGGACCTCTGGCGCGCGCGTGATGCGTCCGGCAGCGCCGGTCACGACCTCGATCTCGCGGCGGCGTGCGTCGCGGACGGGGCGCGCACCCTCGTAGCGCTCAGCGCCTCGCCCTTCGCTGTGGGGAAGGATGCGCGGCGCGATGAACTCCTGGCCTTGACGGCGCGCACGCTCGGCGTGCGCCTGGCCAGCGTCAATGCCGCCGGCGCGCAGGACGATCTCGTCTTCGATGGCGGTTCGAGCGTGTGGAGCGCGAATGGCGAGTGCATCCTCCGTGCGCCGCGGTTCGTGCACGCGGTGGCGGTGACTGGCCCCGGCACAAGCCCGGATGCGCGCGGCGGCGCGGGTGCCGGTCACGGCGCTGCGGCATGGATACCTGCGCGCGAGCGCGCGCATGCGGTCGTGGCCGCGATCCGCGGCTACTTCCGGAAGACGCGGCACAGCGATGCGATCCTTGGCCTCTCGGGCGGCATCGACTCGGCGGTCGTCGCGGCTCTTGCGGTGGCGGCGCTCGGCGCCGACCGCGTGCGCGGGGTCTGCATGCCAAGCCGCTGGTCGAGCGCAGGCAGCATCACCGATGCGCTCGAGTGCGCCGCGCGGCTCGGGATGGCGACGCCGGTGCGCGTGCCCATCGGCGATGCGCACGCTGGGCTCGCGGCGCTGATCGGGGACGCGGTAGGCCGTGCACCCTCCGGCGTCGCGGACGAGAACATGCAGAGCCGACTGCGGGGCATCATCCTGATGACGATGGCGAATGCCTCAGGCGCGCTCGTGCTCTCCACGGGCAACAAGAGCGAGATCGCCACGGGCTACGCGACGCTCTACGGCGACATGTGCGGCGCGATGAGCCCGATCGGCGACGTCCTCAAGACGGATGTGTATGACCTCGCGCGATGGGTGAATGCGAACGGTCCGGAGATCGGCCTGCCCGCGGACGCGATCCCTCAGCCGAGCATCGACAAGGCCCCGAGCGCGGAGCTCAAGCCCGACCAGCGCGACCAGGACACGCTTCCGCCCTACGAGCAGCTGGACGCCATCGTGCGCGGATGGGTCGAGCGCGAGCTGGCCGCGACGCAGATCGCCGCGGAGTCTGGGCTCGACCTGTCGATGGTGGTCCGCTGGTGCCGTGCGATCGACGCCGCGCAGCACAAGCGAGCCCAGGCACCCATCGTGCCCAAGCTCAGCCCGCGCGCCTTCGGACCGGGGCGCCGTCAGCCCATTGCCATGCGCTGGTCGCCGGCCTGATGCTCAGGCGCGTGCGCAGAGACCGGTCGCCGCGCTGGCGGCTCGGCACGGAGATGACCGCGTCGCGCTCGATCCGGTAGGCGCTGAGCGCGCCGCCGTACACGCATCCGGTGTCGACGTTCACGACCACCGCGCGACCGTCCGCGCGCCGCAGGACCAGAGGCGCCGCAAGCGGCTTGTGCCCGACGATGAGC
>VERO01000121.1 GCA_018882625.1 Phycisphaerales bacterium
CTCCTACGCGCAGCAGTACATGTGGGTGAAGGACTCCGTGGGCTACGGATCGCTGCTCGCGTTCTCGTGGCCGAACATGTACATGGCGCCCAATGCGCGCCTCTTCGGCCTCAGCCGCGTCGCCAGCTTCTGGACTCGCGTGGAGGACCCGGAGGTGCGCGCGAAGTTCCGCGAGGCCGCGGTCGCGATCATCAACGGCTTCCTCTCCTCGGGCGGGTACGACCTCAAGATCGGCGAGGCGATGCTGCGCCCGGAGATGCTCCTGAGCGCGAGCTACAAGGGACGGAAGATCGAATGGCGCGAGGACACCAAGGGCAACTGGGTGGTCGACGGGCGTGACGACGCGACCGCGGGCTTCACGGCCGAGAGCGCCGAGGAGCTCGGGCTGTCCAAGGGGTCGGCAGATTCGCTTGACGAGCTGATGTTCGTGCTCGGGATCCGCGAGTTCGACCGGGTGCCGGATGACGGCGAGAAGCTCCACAAGAAGTACGTGGACGACTGGCGCAAGGCCTATGACCAGTGCACCAAGCTGATCGAGGAGGCGAATGTCGCCCAGGAGGATGCGCAGAACGCGAACCCCAAGGGCAACCTGAACAAGGCCAAGTCCGCGCTCGACCGGGTGCTGGGCCTCATGAAGAAGTACCCGCCGCTGGAGGCGCGGCTGCAGCAGTTCGGCATCAGCCGGCTGGCTGTGGAGACGGAGATCCTCAACCTCACCGAGCAGATTCGGGCGCTTTCGCAGAGCCAGCAGGGCCAGGGAGCCTCTGGCGGCGGCAGCCGTGGCGGTCGCGGCTTCGGCGGCGGCGGCGGACGCGGGCTCAGTCGCTGAGAGGCTCCGCCTGGCCCGCGCCGAACCGGCGGTCGCCCCGCGATGAGACGCTGACCTGGAGTGACATCACCATGACGAACACCACCGACATCACGACCCGCATCTCACGAGCTGCCGGCGCTGCGCTGTGCGCCCTGGCGCTGGTGGTGCCCGCCTTCGCGCAGGGCACCGCTCCGGACAAGGGCAGCAGCCCGCAGGGCTCGCCCGCCAAGGGCGCACCTCAGGGCTCCGGAAAGAAGCCGGCCGGGTCGGCCTCGAAGCCGACGTCCAAGGCGTCGCCGAAGGCATCCTCATCCGGCAAGGCGGCCGACGCGGCCGCGTCGGGCTCCGCTGAGGAGCGCCCGAAGACGCAGGTGTTCGTGCTTCCGCTCGAGGGCACGGTGGGCGTGGGCCTGCGCAACGAGGAGATGGAGAAGCTGGAGAAGATCGCGGACACCTTCGGCCCCGGGCAGGTGTTCATCATCCGCATCAACTCCAACGGCGGACTGGTGATCGAGGGCGACGAGATCAACGTCACGCTCTCGCGCATCAAGCAGAAGCACCGTCTGGTCGCGTGGATCGAGAAGGCGATCTCTGGCGGCGCGTTCACGGGAATGCACGCCGACGAGATCTACTTCACGCCAGAGGGATCGCTCGGGTCAATCACCATGATGTCGGGATCCACGGAGGTCACGCAGGCCCGCGACCCCTGGAAGGAGCGCGTCGCGGAGGTGGCCGTGCTCGGCGGGCGGCACCCCCAGATCGGCCGCGCGATGGTGTACTCGGAGGAGGAGCTCTCGTACGACAAGGACGAGAAGACCGGCAAGGTCACCTTCTACCCGAGCCTCAAGGGCAAGTACATCCTCTCGAAGAAGGGCGAGAACCTGACGCTCAACGCGACCAATGCCCTGCACTGCGGATTCTCCGATGGCACCGCAGCGACGGAGGAGGAGCTCCTGAAGCTGCTGGACCTCGACGACCCGGAGCGCTTCGCCGTCAACGATGCGGGCCACAAGATCTACAAGGACTACCAGGCCCTGATCAAGCGTGCGCAGACGGAGGTGCCGCTGCTGATGCGCAAGCTCGAGATTGAGGGCACCGGATCGGGTGACCCGCGCGTGATCCTGCAGAACCGCATCCGGAACGCGCAGGCGAACATCGACTGGATCAAGCGTGCGCCGGACGTGATGCAGTACGAGCTCAACGTGCCGCTGCAGGCGCGGGAGGAGCTCGAGAAGCGCATCGCAGACTGGCGCCGCGAGATCGCCCGCATGAACAACCAGAACCAGGGCGGCGGCAACTGACCGCAATGGAGCAGACGGGAACGTCGGCTGGCGCGGCGGCGGAGCCAGTGGTGGCGCCGGCGGAGTTCGTCGATGTCCCTCCCGAGCCGGCGCAGTGGCCGGTCACGCTTGGATGGGTGCTGGCCTGCTACGGGGCGCTCGGCATCGGCATGAACCTGTGCGGTGCGATCTCGATCCACTGGTACGCGCCAGCGATGAAGTGGGCGCTTGGAGGCGAGATTCCGGGTCCGCCGATGCCGCTCACGGTCAGCACCACCGTCATGTCGTTCGCGGGCATGGCGCTTGGGGTCGTGCTCGTGCGCGGCGCCTGGCGCCTGCGTCAGCGGCGTCAGAGCGGGGTCAGGCTCGTGCAGCGGTGGGTTGCCCTCAGGCTTGGGCTCGCGGCGCTCGGTCTGGCCGTGGGACTGCTGATGCTCAAGAACAGCCTGCAGTGGTCCGCGGAGGTGGAGGATGCGCTGAGCCGTGCGGAGCGCCGGCGAGCGGAGCAGGCGGTCTCGGGTCCTCCTCCCGGCATGGGAGGCGGAGGCGGGCGTCGTGGGCGCGGCGGAGGTGGCATGCGCATGGGCGGGGGCGGCGGAGGTCCGCCGCAGGCACCAGCCCCTGAGCCAGTGGCGCGGCGCGACAGCGGTTTCTACGCGATGCAGGTTGGGTGGATTGCGTTCAGCACCGCGTCGCTGTCGGCGATGCCTCTCGTGACCGGATTCATGATCACGTCGAGGCGGCGCCGCGACGAGTGGCGGGGCTGGCCCGACTGACCGGTCAGCCGACCTCGCGGCGCTGGAAGAGCGCCACCGCCAACGCGAGAGCGACGGCGACCATCGCGGCCGCGTAGGGCAGTGCGTTCGCGAGGTACTCGCCGGGGATCGACTGGTTCTGGTTCACGGCATCCACGACCCAGAAGACCTGGAAGTTCGGGATCGCCGCGTATGCCGCCTTGCAGAGCCAGTACAGCGCGGGACCGCCTGAAGGAAGCGCATCTCCTGCGGCCATGGCCTTCTCGAAGGCGGCGATCCGCCGGCCGAGCATCCAGTCGCTCAGGAGACCCGCCAGCAGGAACCCGATCGTGATCACGATGGTGGGCACCTGGCCAAGGCGCGTGCTGGCGGCCACGGAGATCGCGGCGAGGATCAGGAGACCCACGACCATGAGGCCCGCCGCGATCCACACCTCCGGCCTGAACTCGTCGGCGATCGGCACGGCGGCCCACGCTGGGTCGAACACCATGGACAGCACGTACGCGACCGCCAGCAGCGGCAGGGCGAGCACGATCAGCGTGGCCGGGAAGCTCTTCCCGTAGAAGTAGTTCGCCCACACCGCAGCGCCCGTGGCGATGGCGACCGCGCCGGCGCCGAACGCGACAGCGGGCCACCGCACCGGCGTGGCGGCCGTCTGGATCACGCCATGCACCTCCACGATCGCGAACACGAGCGCAGGCACACCGACCGCCGCCACAAGCGCGAAGGCCAGTCCGAGGTACTTGCCGAGCACGAAGGTGGCCCGCGCCACCGGCTTGGAGACGACCGTGAGCACCGTGCGGTTGCCGATCTCGCGGTCGATCACGCTCGTGGCGAGGAACGCGCTCAGCACAGTGCCCGACATGAAGATCGTCGACAGCCCGATGTCGACGTACATCCTCTGGTCATCCTCGAGCGTAAAGGCAGAGAACGGGTTGCTGAGCACCACCAGCAGGCACGCGGCGATCACGACGACCAGCGTGACTGGCTGGCGGATGCACTCGAGGAAGGTGTTTCGGGCGATCGCCCAGAGCTGTTCGAGGAAGACCATGGTCGGTCCGGTGTCGTCGCGAACCGCGCGAGCCGGCCCGACGTACGCCAAATGCTAGCGGGCTGCCGGTGCCCGGGCGGCGCACCGTGCCGTGTGCAGGCTTGACGGCCAGCGCCTAACATCGCGCGTCACTTCTCGAATGGGCCTCACCCACAGGCCCTTGCAGGCTCCTCGGACATGAGACACGACCACTTCGCCTACCAGCAGGCGACCCGCGTCGCCGGAATCGGCATCCTTCTACAGGCCGCGATGGCCTTGGGGGTGTTCCTCTTTGGACGCATTGGGCAGGACACCACGCTGGTGTTCGGTGCGGTGTTCGTGGCGGTCGGCACCCTGCCGTGGATTGCGCTCGCCGTGGTGTTCCACCAGCACCGGCTCGAGCGGCTGGAGGCGCTCGAGAACGACGAGATCGCGGCCACCCGCGGCGATGCCAGGAGCGTCTTCGAGGGTGACCGGGAGCAGGGGACGGCAGCCGCGTCGCGGCTGCGCCTGATGCACCAGTGGATGATGCCGATCGTGAGCCTCGCGTACGCCGCGCTGCTCGCGGGCGCCGCGTGGTGGACGCTTGACTGGATGGCGCAGCTGGATGACACGGGAGGCAACGCCACGACCTTCCGGATCGGATCCGCGCTGGGGTGGCAGGTCGCCACGTGCGCAGGGCTGTCGCTGGTGGCCTTCATCTTCTCGAGGTTTGTGGCTGGAATGGCCACGCAGGGCGCGTGGCAGAACCTGCGCGGCGGCGCGGGCATCATGGTCGGCAACGCACTCGTGCTGCTGGCCATCTCCGTAGGCGTGGTGTTCCAGGTGTTCCAGAAGACCGGCGTGCTCGAGGGGGTGGCGCGCGGCATCGGGATCTTCATGATCCTGGTGGCGGCCGAGACCGCGCTCAACCTGATTCTCAACCTCTACCGTCCGCGCAGGGCGGGGGAGACGCCGCGTCCAGCCTTCGACTCGAAGGTGCTCGGACTGCTCGCGGCCCCGGACTCGCTCGTCCGGACGATCAACGAGGCGGTCAACTACCAGTTCGGCTTCGACATCACGAGCTCGTGGGGATACCAGCTGCTGTTGCGCAGCGTGGCTCGCCTCGGGGCGCTCTCGGCGGTGGTGCTTGTGCTCCTGTCGACGGTGGTGGTGGTCCAGCCTGGCGAGCAGGCCGTGAGGCTCCGCGGCGGACGCGTGGTGGGCGAGCCGGTCGAGGGCGCGCTGATGGTGAAGTGGCCGTGGCCCCTCGAGACCGTGGAGAGGCTCACGACGGCGCGCATCCGCTCGCTCGTGGTCGGCCCCAAGCCCTTCGACACGAGCACCGTCAACTTCTGGCCGGTCGACACGGCGCTGGCTCCGGCCGATCGCCAGCCCTACATCGTGCTGGCGAGCAGCCTCGCCGCGCAGACCGCGCGGGACCTGGGGCCCGGCAGCTTCGCGGCGCAGTCGGCCGGCGGGGCCGGTGACGGGTCGGCGCCGGAATCCGCTGCGGACGATGCGGCCGCGGGCCGGGTGTCGAGCCGCTTCGCGCTCGTGGATGCCGACGTGCTCGTCAACTACCGCATCAAGGCGGGGGGGCTGCTCGACTTCCTGTCCTTCGCCAACGACACGCGGTCGCGCCGCTCGCCGCTGGACATGCGCGAGCGTGTCCTCAAGGCGGTCGCCATGCGCGAGACGAGCCAGTACCTGTCCACGCGGTCGATCGACCAGGTGCTGTCGCCTCAGGGCGACTCGCTCGTGCGCCAGCTCCGCGAGCGCATCCAGTCCGCGTACGACCGGCTTGGCGCCGGAGTCGAGGTGGTCAGCGTGCTGATCCCGACGCTGCGCCCGCCGGTGGGAGACGCCGCAGGGATGTTCGAGGAGCTCTCGATCGACACGCAGAACGCGCGGCAGCTCGTGCAGGAGGCGCAGCGGCTCGCCAGCACGTCGATGGCGGTGATCGTGGGCAGCGTCGAGACCGCCGACCGTGCCGCGGCGGCCATCAACCGGCTCCGCCAGATGGAGCGCGAGCTTGGGCGCGAGAGCCCCGCCGTGCGCGAGCAGCGCGCGCTCGTGGAGTCTCTGCTGCTCGAGAGCCGGGCCATTGCCGCAAGCGTGATCTCCTCGGCGCGGGCCAAGCGGTGGAAGCTGCTGATGGATGCGCGCGGCAACGCCGCCAAGGTGCTCGGGCAGGCGCCCGCGTTCCGCGCAGCGCCCGACCTGTACCGCGAGAGGGCCATCATGATGGTGCTCGGCAAGGAGCTCGCGAAGGCGCGCAACAAGTACATCCTCGGCGTGGACGCGGCGCGGGCCGGGTTCGACATGGAGATGGTGCAGCCCGAGAGCGGGCTCAACCTCGCTGACTACCTCGACAAGACCAAGGAGGAGGGCAAGTGACCCGACGCCTGCCAGTGATCGT
Source organism: Phycisphaerales bacterium (assembly GCA_018882625.1). GTDB lineage: Bacteria > Planctomycetota > Phycisphaerae > Phycisphaerales > SM1A02 > ZLKRG44. The sequence goes on from VERO01000121.1 coordinate 6,278, forward strand.
TGCGCTCTGCATCGCCGTGGTGCTGGTGCTCTTCAACACGACTTACACGGTGAACTTCCATGAGGTCGCAGTCCTCACCCGCTTCGGCAAGCCCGGGGGAGTGGAACGCGAGCCCGGCCTGCACATGAAGGCGCCGCTCTTCATCGACCAGGTCGCGAAGCTCGACACTCGGCTGCAGTACATCGAGAGCCCGCTCGAAGTCGTGCTGACGCGCGACGGCCAGCAGGTGATGGTGAAGGCCTACCTTTTGTGGAGGGTCGACACCACCGGCGATGCGCCGCAGCAGTTCTTCACCGGCTACGGCACTGTGGAGGGGGCGTCCAAGGAGCTCGAGACGCAGCTGCAGGCGGCGGTGCGCGCCGTGGGCGGCTACGCCTTCGGGGACCTCATCGGCCAGAACAGCAAGCTCGCGGAGGCCGAGACGGCCATCCTCGCGGACCTCCGGTCCTCGCGCAGCCCCGGCATCGAGCCGGTGAGCGTGGGCATCAGCCAGGTGGTGCTGCCGCCAAAGACGACCACGGCGGTGCTGCGCCGCATGGCCACGGTGCAGGAGACGCTCGCCAACCTCGAGGAGTCCAAGGG
>VERO01000122.1 GCA_018882625.1 Phycisphaerales bacterium
GTCAGATGGCCGTGGCATCGACTTCCTCGAGAAGCGCACGGAAGTCAGCGACCGCGCATGGGAGGGTGACCGTGCCGTGCTCCGCGCGCGGGTCGCGCGGCGCCACCTGCTGCCGCTGCTGTCGCGCGGATCGCGCCCTCTGGTCGACGGCAAGCCTGCGCACGAGGCGATCGACGCGCTGTGGCCGCCGCCGCCGAAGTCCGCCGCGCGCGGCGTGCCGCCTCACGAGCGGCTCGTCGGCGACCTCGCGTGAGCGCGTCTAGCGGAGCCGCTCCGGCGCGGCGCCGAAGACGCGCTGGCACAGCCGCAGCGCCGCCTGCGGCGGCTCCATGCCGTCCCGCATCCAGCAGGTGAACAGGGGCGTGTCGTCCAGCGGGAGCCATGCCGCGAGCGCGCTTCCCGGATGCGCGTGCCCGGACCAGAATCCGTCGGGCGCACGGCCGTGCGCCATCCGCTCGCCGCGGTGAGGGAACCGGTCCCAGCGCTCGATGGGTGCGCCCGCGAGCGCGTCGGCACAGGCACGGCTGTCGCTCGCCGCACCTGCCACGACGATGACGTTGTGCGCCTTGGGCATGAACTGCACGTAGGCCTTCCGCAGGAGCCGCTCAGCGCTGTCGAGCGCGCCGCGGTCGGGAATGCCGGCGATCACCACCGTCTCGCGCGAGTCAGTGGGCGCGACGATGCGCGCATGCCCGATCACGGATCCGTCGCGCGCATGCAGCCGAGCCTCGTCGCCCACGCTGCCGCGGTCGAGCAGGCGCTCGGCGTCCATGGCTGCGTGCCGGAGGTCCGCGCGTGGCTGGCCCGGCGCCCACTCGATCGCGATCACCACCCGGCGCGCATGACGCGCGAGCGCCATCAGCGCGGAGGGCATGCGCCTGTGGCGATGCGGCGACTTCGCCGGACCCGGCGCGAGGTGCTTCACATGAAGGCACAGGCGGACGCCACCGTCGCGGATGTCGACGTCGACGGTCCGCCCCGAAGGGGTAGGGACCTCGAAGGCGATCGGCAGGCCCAGCCGCGCGACCCTCCGTGCGATGAGCGCCTCCGCCATTCCGCTGGCGTGTCGCTGCGGGTCAGGCGACTCGATCGCGAGCCGCATGCGCCGAGCCTGCGCTCCCGCCGCACGCGCCGCCGCCGGCGACGACAGCCACCGGAGCAGCGCGCCCTCGCGGCTGCGGCCTGGTTGGCGACTTACCTGGCCCATGCCCTATCCGCTGGAGCGCGTATCGGCCGGTCCGTCTCAGGGATTGCGGGGGAATTGCGCATCAGGCGAAAGTGGTCCCGGCGGGGGGCCGATGGGTTCTGCCGAGGAGTGTGACGCTGTGTGGATCCCGCTTGATGCAAGGCCGATGAGGATTGGTGAGCTCCTGCAGGCGCAGGGACTGCTCACCGCGGAGCAGGTGGATGCGGTGCTGCTGGCGCAGGAGAGCGACTGCAGGCCCTTCGGCGCACTGTGCGAGGCGATGTTCGGGGTCGATCCCTCCTTCGTGGAGGCGGCGTGGGTCGACCAGTACCGCGCGCTCGCGCGCGGATTCGATGGCGACCTCGCCAACATCGATCCCAAGGCCGCGGCGCTCATCTGCCGAAGGCAGGCGTGGCAGTTCCGGGTTGTGCCGCTGCGCATCGAGGAGTGCACGCTCGTCGCCGCGACCACGGCCCGGCACCTCTCGCGCGCAAGCCGCTTCACGGCCGCCGTGCTTGGACGCCCCGCGCTCTTCGTGATCGTCGAGCCCGACGAGCTGGCGGGCGCGCTCGAGGCGATCTACCCCATCGGCGGACTGGACGAGTCGCACGTCCGCGCGCAGCGGATCGGGGTGCGCAATGGCAACTCGCGGACTTGAACCGCGGACCCTCGCATTTTCAATGCGATGCTCTACCAACTGAGCTAAGTTGCCGTCGGAAGGCGAAGTGAAGCGCCGACCGTCGAATTGGTCAGGGTATGCGCTGCGGGGCTGCTGTCAAGCGCGTCGCCGGGCACCCCCACGCCTGACTCGAGCCTCACCAGCAGGTGCGCGACGAGCCACCGCGCGAGCGCACGCTGCCCCGAGTAGCACTGCAGCCGAAGCGCGCCGCACTGCGAGCCGCCGTCGGGGTCCCGCATGGCGGCCCGGGTGCGCGCGCGCAGGTCCGACCAGAACCTCTCGGTGAAGAGGATCGACTCCTCCGCATCGAGCCTCAGCGCGCATGCCTCCCGGAGGCGCCACGTGTTGGCGACCGTCAGGTGGCTCCACGCCTCGGGCAGGTCCCGGCAGCATGCCACCGCCAGCGCGATGTCCGCAGCCCAGCTCGATGCCGCAGCATCCGGAATGCCCGCTGGCGATGCGCGCTCGACGTGCTCGACCAGGTCATGCGCGGTGATGCCGCGGATCCAGCGCGCGTGGCCGACCCACGCCTGGCCAAGTTGCGCGAAGTAGCCGCGATGCAGCGCGGATCTCCACTCCGGATGCGGTGGCGCTGGACGTGAACGTCTCTCGAGTGTCGCGGACTTCCGTGTCATCGTTCTCTCCTCGTGTCCGGCGGCGCGTTCCATGCCGTCAGGTATGGCGCGGAGTGTAGGTGCGCGCACGCCGCGCGTCACCAGCCGCCGCGCAGATGCGGTGAGGTTTGGTTATGCGCACGCGACGGTCAGCGCCGCACGATGCCGATGTCCTGTCGCGCGTCGGCGAGCGCCGGGAACTTCGCGCGCCACTGCATCACCGCAGCCACATCGATATCGGCACTTGCCGTTCCCGGACCGGCCCCTGCGTGCGCCAGCACTTCGCCGAGCGGCGAGATGATCGCGCTGCCGCCGGTGTACTCGGCATTCGGGTCGCGTCCGGTCCGGTTGCAGCCGATCACGAATGCCTGGTTCTCGATCGCCCGCGCCACGAGCATCGCGTCCCAGTGGCGCTGGCGCACCGAGGGCCAGCTGGCGATGCAGGCGAAGCACTGCGCGCCGTCGAGCGCGGCGCGCCGCCACAGCTCGGGAAAGCGCAGGTCGTAGCAGATCACGGGAGCGACGCGCATGCCCCCGCAGTCGACGGTCACCGCGCAGTCGCCGGGGACGTAGTGATCGCGTTCGCCCGCGGGCGTGAAGAGGAAGGCCTTCCGGTAGAGCGCAGCCTCATCGCCGCGCGGGTCGTGGACCACGGCGCAGTTGCTCACCCCGCGCTCATGGCGGACGGCGAGGCCGGACACGAGCCAGATGCCCAGGCTTCGTGCCAGCGCAGAGGCCCACGCCCGCGAATCATCGTGGGCAGCCGCCGCGGAGCGCATCGTGAACCCCACGTCGCAAAGCTCCGGCAGCACCACCAGCGATCCGGCCGGCGGCGACGCATCCCTGACCCGTGACTCGAGCGCTGGCCGGTTGGCGGCCTTGTCTTCCCACGCGATGTCTGCCTGTATGGCGAAGGCCTTCACGGGATGGCGTTGGCGGCCCCCACCCGGCGTCGGCCGGGTGACAGGGCATGGAAGGGAGACCGACGGGGATCGAACCCGCGACAGCCGGGACCACAACCCGGTGCTCTACCAACTGAGCTACGGTCTCCGTAGCGAACCCGGGAGGATATGCGGCTTGCCCACGAGTCGCAATCGTTGCGGTGGCGTGGGTAGGATTGGCGGTCCGCCCGCGCGAGCGGGCCAAGAGTCCCCTGGAGGCCCAGTCCATGTCGACCCTATCCGCAGCCCCATCCGTTCGCCGGTCCCTCCTCGACGGCGTCAGCACCCACCGCAACCTGTCTGCGGCGGTTCTCGTCGAGCATGCGCTGCGGAGGGCAGAGGGCGTCCTGGCCGCAAACGGGGCCCTTGCCTGCGACACCGGCGAGCGCACGGGGCGCAGCCCCAACGACAAGTACCTCGAGGACACACCCGGCATTCACGGCAACATCGACTGGGGCAAGGTCAACCAGCCCATGACCCCGGCGCACTTCTCTGCGCTCGAGGCGAAGGTCATGGAGCACATGCGCTCGCGCAAGGACGTCTACCGCTTCGACGGCTACGCGGGCGCGGACCCCGCGTACCGCCTGCGCGTCAGCGTCTTCACCGAGGAGGCGTGGCATGCGCTCTTCGCGCGCACGCTCTTCATCAACGCCGACGGCGCCGACCTCCCGAGCTGGTCGCAGGACTGGACGGTCATCAATGCCTGCAACATGAAGGTCGACAGCCCGGCTGCGTTCGGCGCGAAGGGACCGGTCATCATCGCGCAGAGCCTCGAGCGCAAGCTCGTGCTCATCGTCGGCACGCGCTACGCGGGCGAGATGAAGAAGAGCATCTTCTACGCGATGAACCATGACCTTCCGGACATGGGCGTCTTCCCGATGCACTGCTCCTGCAATGTGGCCCGCGGCAACCCTGAGGATGTGGCGCTCTTCTTCGGCCTCTCGGGCACCGGTAAGACCACCCTCAGTGCCGACCCAAACCGTGACCTCGTCGGCGACGACGAGCACGGCTGGTCGGACATGGGCGTCTTCAACATGGAGGGCGGCTGCTACGCGAAGTGCATCAAGCTCTCGCGCGAGACTGAGCCCGAGATCTGGGACGCGATCCGCTTCGGCAGCGTGCTCGAGAACACAGTGGTCGACCCGCACAGCCGGGTGCCTGACTACGACAGCGCGGCGCGCACCGAGAACACGCGCGTGACCTATCCGGTCTCCTTCATCCGCAACGCGCGCATCCCGAGCATGGCGGGGCACCCCCGCAACGTGATCTTCCTGACGGCCGACGCGTTCGGCGTGCTGCCGCCCGTGTCGAGGCTCTCGCCCGAGCAGGCGATGTACTACTTCCTCAACGGATACACCTCGAAGCTCGCGGGCACAGAGGCCGGCGTCACCGAGCCGACCCCGAACTTCTCCGCGTGCTTCGGCGGCCCGTTCATGCCGCGCCCGCCCATGCGGTACGCGGAGATGCTGCGGGACCGCATCGCGGCGCACAAGTCCGACGTGTGGCTGCTCAACACGGGATGGACGGGGGGCCCGTACGGCACGGGCTCGCGCTTCAAGCTGCCGTGGACGCGCACGTTCGTGAATGCGATCCTCGACGGATCCCTCAAGCGCGCGTCCTACGCGACGCACCCGATCTTCCGGCTGCAGATGCCGACCGCGGTGTCGGGCGTGCCCTCTGAGGTGCTCGATCCGCGGCGGACCTGGCGCGACGGGGCTGCCTACGACGCGAAGGCGCAGGAGCTCGCCCGCAAGTTCCGCGAGAACGACACCAAGTACGCGATGACGCCTGAGGTGCGCGCCGCGGGTCCCGCGACCTGAACCCTGCGCAGCGGTCCCACGCGCCCCACGCATGGCCACGCACACCGCCAACTCGCCAGTCTCGCTCGAGGATGTGGTGGGCGCCGCGGAGCGCATCGCGGGAGGCGTCGTGCGCACGCCCTGCGTGCGGAGCCCGGCGCTGAGCGACATGCTCGGGCTCGACGTGTGGTGCAAGTGCGACTTCCTGCAGGCCACCGGGTCCTTCAAGGAGCGCGGCGCGCGCAACCTGCTGATGCAGCTCGATCCGGCCCAGCGCGCGCGCGGCATCGTCGGCGCCAGCGCCGGCAACCACGCGCTCGCGCTCGCATACCACGGCCGGGACCTCGGCATGCCGGTGACGGTGGTGATGCCGCGGTTCGCGCCGCTGATCAAGCAGGCGCGTGCGGCAGCGCTCGGTGCACGCGTGCTGCTGCACGGCGACAACATCGGCGAGGCCCGGGAGCGCGCCGAGGAGCTTGTGGCGAGCGACGGGCTCATGTTCATCACGGGATTCAACGCGCCCGAGATCATCGCCGGCGCAGGCACGGTCGGCCTCGAGATCCTCGAGGATGTCCCTGACTGCGATGCGGTCATCACGCCGATCGGCGGCGGAGGGCTCGTGGCGGGCATCGGCGTGGTGCTGGCCGCACGCCGGCCGCAGGCGCGCCTCGTCGGCGTGGAGCCCGAGCGCGCGGCGAGCTTTGCCGCGGCCCGGAGGGCTGGGCGCACGGTCCGGATCGGGGTCGACCCGACGCTGGCCGATGGACTTGCCGTGCCTGAGGTCGGCGACCTCGCGTTCCGCATCGCCAACGAGCGCATCTCCAGCCTTGTCACGGTGGACGAGCGCGCGATCACGCTGGCCATCCTGCGCCTCGTGGAGATGGAGAAGGCGGTGGTGGAGGGTGCGGGTGCCGCGGCGCTGGCCGCCCTGATGGCGCATCGCGACTCGGTCGGCGATGCGCGCCGCGTGGTGATCGTGCTCTGCGGCGGCAACATCGACCCTGCGGTCCTCTCGCGCGTGATCGAGCATGGCCTGGCGCTCGACGGACGCCTCATCCAGTTCCTTGCGGTCATCCGCGACAGGCCGGGAGGGCTCGCCGACATTGCCGCCGCGATCGCCTCGACGGGCGCGAGCGTGAAGCAGATCTCCCACGAGCGCGCGTTCGGCGACGCGGACGTCTCGAAGGTGCAGGTGCTCTGCCAGGTCGAGGTGCGCGGCGGCGACCATGCGGAGCAGCTCTTCGGCGTGCTGCGCGAGCGCGGCATCGCGGTGCTCGCGCGGGGCACGCTGCGCGAGATCGCCTCGGGCTGACGCGTGCCCATGCGCATCGCGCTGATCCAGGCTGACCCCATCGTGGGGGACCTCGAGGGCAACGCGGATGCGCTGCTGGCGGTGCTGCACGAGGCGCACACGGCTGGCGCGGCGCTCGCCGTCACGCCGGAGCTGGCAGTCTGCGGGTACCCGCCGCGGGACCTGCTCTACCGGGCGGACTTCGTGGGCCGGTGCATGGATGCGCTGACGCGCATCGCGCTCGAGTCGCCGCTGCCCGCGGTCATCGGTTCGCCGTGGCGTGACGGGGGTGGGCGCACGGCCAACGCGGCCGTGGCGGTGTGGGGCGGCGCGATCCGCGCCGTGC